>CAYLPM010000681.1:0-20563 GCA_964385525.1 uncultured Gemmatimonadaceae bacterium | reverse complement strand
CGATCCGCCGGCCTCGCCGGTCCCCTCGAAGCCGGGGGGTGCACGGCCGCTCCAGCTCACCGGCCGAACCCTCGATGCCGTCACCTACCGCGCGACCGGTCTCGAGCTCGCCTTCGGACTGACCCGGGTGCGCGCTCCGCTGGATCTCGCGCTGACGAGCGGCGGCACGGAGTTTCGCCTGCCGGAGGCGAAGGCCCGTGATCTGCTGCATTCTCTCATCGGAGAGACGGTGCAGCGGGTCAGCGAGGGTGCGGGCGGAACAGTCGAGCTTTTCTTTGCCAACGGGGCGGCGATTCGTCGTCTTTCCATGACGAGCGTGCCTCCGAGCGCGGTGACGGCCGGCGCCTGAACACGTATGGCCGCCGGCGAGCAAACGCTGACCGCGCCGCCGGTGTCAAAACAATGTCGTACGCCCCCCGTAGGGTGAACTTCGGCCTGTCACTCCGCTTCCTGCCCCGAGGGTTCCCAATGCGCAGTCTCCCGCGTCGCTGGATCCTCCTCGCCGTCGTGCTCGCCGTCGGCGGACCCATTGCCTGGTACGCACGCGGCGCTCCGGGAGCCTCGACCGACGATGGGTCACTCACGGTACGGGTGAAGGAGGGCGACTTCCGCGTGCTGGTGACCACGACGGGCGAGCTCCGCGCGCGGGAATTCGTGCAGATCCAGGGGCCCTCCAACGCGCAACAGGCCGAGGTCTGGCAGATGAAGATCCAGACCATCGTCCCCGAGGGCACGGTGGTGAAGGAAGGCGACCTGGTGGCCGAGCTCGACCGCGCGCCGGTCGCCACCAAGGCCTCCGAGTTCTCGCTCGCCCTTCAGAAGGCGCAGGCGCAGTACACGCAGGCCGAGCTGGACTCCACGCTGACGCTCGCGCAGGCGCGCGAGGACCTTCGCAACCTCGAGTTCGCGCTCGAGGAGCGGCGGCTCGCGAAGGAGCAGGCCACCTACGAGGCACCGACGATCCGCCGACAGACCGAGATCGACCTCGAGAAAGCCGAGCGCCAGCTCGAGCAGGCGAAGATCAACTACGAGACCAAGACGCAGCAGGCGGTCGCGAAGATGAGCGAGGTCGGTGCCGATCTGGAGCGCCAGCGCAACAAGCTGAACGTCGTGAACGAGGTCATGCAATCCTTCACGATTCGCGCGCCCGCCCCGGGCATGGTCATCTACGTGCGGGAGTGGAACGGCCGGAAGAAGGGCGTCGGCTCGCAGGTCTCCCCCTGGGATCCGACCGTCGCGACGCTCCCTGATCTGCTCCAGATGGAATCCGTGACGTACGTGAACGAGATCGATGTGCGTCGGCTGGCGGTGGGACAGAAAGTCAGCGTCTCGCTCGATGCCGATCCCGACAAGCAGCTCCCGGGGACGGTCACCAGCGTGGCGAACGTCGGCGAGCAGCGCCCCAACGCGGATGCGAAGGTGTTCGAGGTGAAGATCGAGATCACGGTCTCGGATACGACGCTGCGTCCTGGAATGACGACCTCCAACGCCGTCGAAACGGCCGTGATTCCCGAGGCGCTGTTCATCCCGCTCGAGGCGGTCGCGAGCGAGGGGGAGCAGGTGTTCGTCTTCAAGCAGGATGGCGGCCGCATCGTGCGGCAGCAGATCGAGACCGGGACGATGAACGAGAACGAGATCATCGTGCTTCGCGGGCTCGCGGCGAACGACGTCGTGCACCTCGCACCGCCATCGGATCGCGCGAACATCGAGACGATCTTCCTCGAGGGCGCCCCGCCGAGCGACTCGCCCAAGGGAGAGCCGATGCCGGTCGGCCCGGACGTGCGCGCGCAGTCGGGCACGCCGGACTCCTCGCGTGCGTCGGCCGCCGGTCCCGCCGCGACCGAGCCGCCCGCCGTACCCTGACGCCGAGCGCGGCCATGCAGCAGCCCGTCAGCGGATTCGAAGCACTCGTGCGACACACGCTCTTCAGCGCGCGCGCCGCCGCGGAAGCGGTTGCCAACAACAAGTTGCGGGCCGGCCTCACCTCGCTCGGCATTCTCTTCGGCGTGGCATCGGTCATCTCGATGCTCGCGATCGGCAAGGGCGCCGAGCAGGAGATTCTCGAGCAGATGCGCCTCCTCGGCTCCAACAACGTCGTGATCACGCCGGCGGAGGAGGAGCAGCGCGAGGGCGCGGTCGAGCCCAACGATGGCCGTCCGGAGCAGAAGCGATTCTCGCCCGGGCTCACTCTGGAGGACGTGCGCAGCATCGCCGAGGTGATCCCGCACGTCGCCTCGACGAGCGGCGAGATCGTGCTCAACACGTTGATCACGCGCGAGGGATATCGGCGCTCGGGGAAGCTGGTGGGCGTCGACACGGTGTACTTCCGCCTCCAGAACCTCCGCCTGGCCGAGGGGTCGGGATTCTCGCCGCTTCAGGTGGAGGGTGGGTTGCCGGTGGCGATCATCGGCCACGGCGTGCGCACGAGGTTCTTCACGCGCGAAGCCCCGGTCGGGTCGCGCATCAAGGTCGGTGAGGTCTGGTTGACCGTTATCGGCGTGCTCGAGGACCGCAAGGTCAGCGGCGAGATCGCGCAGCGCCTCGGGATCCGCGACGCGAACATGGACGTCTACGTCCCGCTTTCCACGGCCCTGCTGCGCTACCGCGATCGCGCGCGAGTCTCGCAGCGGGACATCGAGATGGCGGCGCGCCCCCAGACGATGGTCGCGCCGGGCACGGAGGAGGAGCCCGAGGAGGTTCGCGCCGAACGCCGCAACTATCATCAGCTGGACAAGGTGATCGTGAACGTCTCCCAGGCGAACGCCGTGCCGGCCGTGGCCGAGGTCGTCCAGCGCATGCTCACGCGACGGCACAACGAAGTGATCGACTTCGAGATCACGGTGCCCGAGCTGCTGCTCCAGCAGGAGCAGCGCACGAAGACGATCTTCAACATCGTGCTCGGTGCGATCGCCTCGATCTCGCTCGTGGTGGGCGGCATCGGGATCATGAACATCATGCTGGCGACGGTGCTGGAGCGCATTCGCGAGATCGGCGTCCGGCGCGCCGTCGGCGCGACGCAGCGCGACGTCCTGACGCAGTTCCTCGGCGAGGCGGTGATGATCAGCCTCGCGGGCGGCCTCATGGGGATTCTCACCGGTGCCGCGCTGAGCGAGGCGATCGAACGGCTGGCCGGGATCACGACGATCGTGTCGGTGACGTCAGTCATGGTGGCGTTCGGCGTCTCGGTGGCCGTGGGGCTGGTGTTCGGCATCGTGCCGGCGTGGCGCGCGGCGCAGCAGGATCCGGTCGTGTGTCTCAGGTACGAGTAGGGAGCGCGGGCGACGGGATCGATCGGAAACCCGGCACCGTCGCCCATCCGTGATCGTCCGTACGCCCACATCGAGCCGACTCATGATCATGCATCGTCCGATCGTTGCGCTCTGTCTTCTCATGCTCCTCGCGAGTGCGGCGCGGCCACAGGCGCCCGGCGAGCGCGTCCTCACGCTCGAGGAGGCCGTCGCCCTCGCGCTCGACCGGGGCCGCTCGGCGGAGACGGCCGAGTACGGGCTCGAGGCGGCGCGCTGGCGCGACCGGGCCTTCGGGGCGCGCCTGCTGCCGAGACTAGCGTTCAGCGGCAATGCGGCCGATCTGGATCGCGGGATCAACGCCGTCACGCTGCCGACAGGCGAAACGCAGTTCGTTCGGCAGAGCCAGAACACCTCGTGGGTCGAGCTCGGCGTGATCCAGCCCCTCCCCTGGACGGGTGGCGAGATCAGCGTCGGGTCGCGGCTCACGCGGATCGATCAGTTCGGCGATGGCACGACCACACAGAGTTGGCAGACGACACCGCTCGTGGTCGGCCTCCGGCAGGGGTTGTTCCGCCCCCGCACGCTCGCGTGGGACCAGCGCGAGCAGGATCTCGCCGTCACGGTGGCCGAGCGGCAGTTCCTCGAGGCCCGTGAGGACGTCGCGATCGCGACCTCGGCCGCCTACTTCGATCTGTACTCGGCGCAGGTGGAGCTCGAGAACGCGATCGCCAACGCGGCCGTCAACGACACGCTCTACACGCTCAACACCGGTCGGTACGAGGTCGGCAAGATCGGCGAGAACGATCTGCTCCAGAGCGAGCTGGCGCTCCTCCGTTCGCGCGCGTCGCTCGACGGCGCCAGGCTCACTCGCGATCGGACCGCCGCGACATTGCGCCGCCTCTTGCGCCTGCCGGCGAACGCCCCGATCGCGGCGACGGCGCCGGCGACCGTGCCACAGTTCGAGATCGACACTGCCGTCGCGGTCTCACAGGCGCTCCGCAACGTCAGTGCGATCCCCGATGGCGCGCTGCAGGTGATGCGCTCGCAGCGACAGGTGAGCGAGGCGCGATCCGCGTCGGGGTTCCGCGCCGACATCGTGGCCTCGGTCGGCTTCAACCAGACGTCCCCGGAGCTCTCCGCCGCGTACCAGGAACCGTTGGCCAAGCAGCAGTTCCGGATGCAGATGGAGATGCCGCTGGTCCAGTGGGGGGGCGGCCGCGCGGCGGTGGAGGCGGCGCGCGCCGACGAGCAGCGGGCGGAGGGCACCGCCGAGTCACGGCGCGAAGCAGTCGAGGAGGAGGCGCGCTTCGCCGCGCTCGAGCTCACGCAGGCGCAGCGGCTGCTCGCGCTCGCGGCGAAGGCCGACACGGTGGCCGCCAAGCGCTTCGACGTGGCGAAGAACCGTTACGTGATCGGCAAGATCGGCATCAACGACCTGTACATTGCGCAGAACGAGAAGGACGCGGCGGTCCGGAGCTATGTGCAGGCGCTGCGGGGATTTTGGGCGTCGCATTATCGGTTGCGCCGCCTGACGTTGTACGACTTCACCCAGCGGCGGCCGCTGCGGGCGGAGGAGGACCGCTGAGGGCGTGACGCCGCGGCCGGCTCGTCCGTCGTGGACGTACGTCGGACGACACCGGGCGGGGGGCGGGGGGCGGGGGGGTGCTCGGGAGTGCGTATCGACGCACACCAGTCGGTGGAGCGCATGATGAATTGCCCGAAGTGTCACGGCGCGATGGACCAGGTTCGCTTCGAGGGCACCGAGGTCGACCGCTGCTCGAGCTGCCAGGGCCTCTGGTTCGATGCGATGGAAGACCGCGATCTCCGCGGCCGCGAGGGAGTGGACACGCTGGACAACGGCGACGCAAGCAAGGGGTCCGCGCTGGATGCGAAGGCATGGGTCGACTGCCCGCGCTGCCGGGTGCGGATGGTACGAATGGTGGATCGGCAGCACCCGCACATCTGGTACGAGTCGTGTCCGGTGTGCTTCGGCAGCTTCTTCGATGCGGGGGAGTTCCGCGACCTGAAGGAGCGAACGATCGCGGACATGTTCCGCGGCCGGAAGCGGCGCCAGCGACCGTTGTCGTAACGTCGCGATCCTGCCGGACACCACGCAGGGGAAGCATCGCTTCATGGCCGCCGCGCTCCGCACCGCTACCGGAGCCCGAATCGGATCGGAACGATCAGTGCACGAATGAAGAGTGCGTAGTGCGGAGCCGATCGTGGCTCAGCACTACGCACTTTCCCTTTCGCACGGGCGCGACACCCGCCGAGCGTTAGCGCCGCGTTCTACTGCCGGTCTGCGCTCGTGGCCGGCGACGCGCCCTTCCCCGCGTCCAGGTCGTTCCAGTTCATGATCGCGTTGAACGCCAGGATGTACGATCCCTGTGTCTGCCAGCGCCAGAAGGGTCGGATCGCGAACATGACCACGTGACCGGTGCCGACCGGCGAGTCGATCAGCGCCGGGCGATTGGAGAGCACCTGGCCGTTCGCCAGCGTTCCGGACAGCAGCATGTCGTCCGGGTTCGTCGGGAACGACAGGATGACGCGCGGGCGCATCGCGTCGAGTGTCATCGGACCGCGCGGTTGGCCGCCGCCGCCCCCGAAGGCGCCGCGCCCGCCGCCACCACCACGACCGAAGCCTCCCGGCCCCTGCGGCTGCGAATCGCGGGCGGGGGTGGGCGGCGAGTACATCGCGTTCGCCTGCCATGGCGACAGCTCGAGCGGCGTCGCCATCGGCGCGACCCGCATCCACGGCGAGCTGCCGCGACCCGCGGTCGCCTCGGCGCCATCCGCGGCCGGCGTCGTACCGACGTCGAACAGCGGATTGTTGTTGAAGTACACCGGGAGCTGGTTGTTGATGAAGCCGTAGGCGATCGGGCTCTTCACGTCGCTGATGATTCCGCGCAGGATCGTCCCATCCGCCACGAGGCCGCGCGACTCGGTTTCGAGCCGCACGGACGGCGTCAGATTGTACATCGGGAAGAGCGTCGACGTCCCGCCCTCGGTGATCAGCGTGCCGCCCTGCTGCACGAACTCGTACAGGTTCTTCAGCCCTTCCTGTCCCATTCCGTAGCGGACGTCCGCCGTCGAGTCGGGATAGCCCAGATGCGGCGTGTCCGCGGTCCGCCGGTATGGGACCGGGGCGCCGCTGTCCGGCTTCTCGGCCCCGATGCCGTTCTGGCCGTGAGGGAAGATTATCACGTCGTAGCGCGCGCGCAGATTCGGCTCGCGCAGCTTCTGATCGGAGAAGTAGTCGAACGGCACGCCGTACGTCTCGAGGGCCGCGCGCACCCAGCCTTCGTCCTGCGTCCGCTGCCAGTTGTGCACGTAGCCGATGCGCGGGACGTCGAGCTCGTGCCGCGCGACCGTCGGGGCGCGGCCGACCGCCACCGCCGTGAGTCCGAGCTCCTGGAGCACGGGCTCGAGGCGCGCGCGCGGGGCGTCGGGAATGATGAACGAGCCCGCGAGGAACCGCTGTCCGCCCGCCTCGAACGCATCACGGGCGGCGAACATCTGCACGTCCGGGAACTTGAACCGGAACGTCACGAGGTTGTTGTCGCTCGTGTGCGCGACGAGAATCGTGTTTCCGCTCCCCGTCACTCCGCCCGGCGCGCGCACATCCGCCGTGACCGGCGTCATGCGCGCGGCCAGGAGCGCGCGGTCCGCGACCGGCGTGATCACGAGGTTGCGCATCATCTGGAACGTCCACCCCGTGTCGTCGTAGGGGGACGGGTTGCCGAGCGGATAGTTCTGGGTCGAAAAGTACATGTCGGCGAGCGTGCGGTAGGGCTGATCGCCGCGCACGATGTAGTCGCCCGCCTTCACCTCGACGGTGCCTGCCCTGAACCCCGACGTCGCGACGTGGAACTCGAGCCCCTGCGCCCTCAGGTCGTTGACCGCCTGCGCCGCATCCGCCTTGCGATGCTGGGCGACCGGGATCACCCAGCCGTGGATCGGGCCGTTGCGGCCGCGATTCACCGCGTTGCGGTTCTTGACCCAGTAGTTCTCGAGGTACGTCTCCCTGTTCCGCGCCACGTGGTTCACGGAGAGCAGGAGACCGGACTGCTGGATGTTGACGTTGTTCCGCGGGCCCCAGTTGATCTCCGGCAGGGCGGGGTTCGGCCGGAACCACTCCCGGCTCGTCGCGTTCCCACCCCGCACGACGCGGTTCTGCGGCCCGTAGCCCATCACCTCGTAGAATCGGCCGATGGAGTTGTGGCTGTGCGCGATGAAGAACATGTAGTTCGGCGCCCATCCATCGTAGAAGCCGTACGTCCAGACGCCGGGAACGCCACGCTTCGTCATCTCCATCACGTCGTTCTGCGCCAGCATCCACCACTCGCTCACGGTGATGGGATCGATCTGATCGTTGTACGGTCCCATGCCGGTCGACGAGTAGAGGTACGTCGACTGCTCGTGCAGGTCGTGCAGTACCGTCGGCTTGTACTCGATGAGAGTGCGGGTGACGGCCTTGGTGAGCTCGAGAAACTGCCCCATGCCATCACGATTGTTGTCGTGCTGGACGTACTTGCCCCAGTACATCAGCGGGAGTCGGGCGTCGGGGTTCTTCTGCGTGTAGTAGTACGTGTCCACCATCTTCTCGCGCCCATCCACCTCGAGCACCGGCGTGATGAACGTGATGACGTTGTTGCGGATCTCCTGGATGAACGGCGTCTCCTGCACGACGAGCCGATAGGCGAACTCCATCAGCATCTCGGGCCCGCCGCGCTCCGGCGAGTGCATGCCGGCCGTCACCCAGTAGATCGGCTTCGCCGTCTGGATGAGCTGGCGCGCCTGCTCCTCGGTGGTCGTGCGCGCGTCGGTGAGCTGCTGGAGCATCGTCTTGTAGCGATCGAGATCGCGCAATGTCGCCTCGTCGGCGATCGCGAGCACCACGATGTCGCGCCCCTCTTCCGAAGTGCCGATCGTCCACATCCGCGCGCGGTCCGACGCCTGATCGATCGCGCCGAAGTAGCGGTGGATGTCCCTGGCGTACGTGAGCGCATCGGGCGTCCCGACGATGCGGCCGTGGAAGGCCAGCGGGGTCGGCACCGTGCTGGACGCGGGCAGGTGATCCACCAGCTCGGTCGTGATGCGGGGATCCTGGAGATACTCGCGGATCTTCGCGGTGTACTCCTGGTCGATCTGCTGCGCCGCGTTCTGTGCGTGCGCGGCCGCCGACAGGATCGTGACGTTCGCGACGAACGCGAGCATCCAGCCGAGCCGGGCGGGCGACGGACTCCGACGAAACATCGTTCCTCCTCGAGGAATGGTACTGGGGACCTACGAGCTCGGGGGCGGGCTGGCGGGGATCCAGGCCCCAACACGCAGCCGGCCGATGGCCGGGCGCACGTGACCGCCGAATGAAGAAATATGCGCCCCGTGCGCGCTTCGTTGATCCCGTTGCCCCGGGAAGGTGCCTCCCGAGGCAGGCCGGGTCAATCCGGCAACTGACGGCCCGGCCGCTTTCACAAGGAGGGTCGAAAGGCCGCCGACGAACTCTGGACATCCACGCGCGCCGCTCACATCGTGAGCGTGTTTCCCTCCAGCCCGTCACGCGACTCATGACTCGTTCGGATTCCTCGACCCTCGTCCTGCGGCTCGTGGCTGGACTCGCCGGCGGCATCGCGTTCTTCGGCCTCCTGCCGATCACGCTCGGCCTCGCGCTGGCGGCACTCATCGGAATGGGCGTGACAGCGGCGGTATTGCGCTCTCGCGGCCGCCCGTTCACGCGGATGGCGGGCTGGCTCGGCGCTGTCGGCGGCGTCGCGCTCACACTCGCGATCGGGATCACGATCGTCCTCGTGCTGACCTCCGACTCGCTCGTGGCCGCGATGCGTGAGGGTGCCCAGGCGGAGCAGACGCGCGAGCCGACCGCCTTCGAGCGCACGCTCGAGCGCATGTCGCCCCGCACCCCCGCGTCGAGCGCGATGGAGCGCCGGATGGAGGACGTGACGATGTCGGGGCCGTTCATGTGGGCGTCGATGATGATCGGGAGCGCGATGATGAGCGCCCTCGCGGGCGTGCTGGTCGGCTCCGCGGCCTGGGGCTGCGCGCTCCTCGGCCTTTACGGCATCACCGGACGCTGGCCGCCGAGCGCGCGGGACGTGCAGGAGGCCGGCATCGCGACCCCAGCCTGAGGGGGGGCGGCCGGCTATGGCTGCGCCCGCTGGAGCGAGATCCGCTCGCCGGTCGCCGCTTCGACGCGCTCGCGCGAGTAGAGCACCGGGAAGAAGCGGTTGGTCGCCCACATCGCGAACAGATCGCGGTAGTGCGGGTCGTCGACGTCCCCGCTCTGTCCCGGCGTGTTCGTCCCGACGGCGAGATCCCAATCGGCGAGGTCGACGATGATGCGGAACGAGGCGCCGCTGGTCTGATTGTCGCCGCCGCCGGTCGCATTCACGGTGTTCGCATAGCCGCCGCGCGGCAGCGGCCCGACCTCCAGCCGCGTGCGCATCGCGTCGCTGACGGCAGCGCTCATCGGGTGGCGGATGAGGGCGTGCTTGTAGTCCGGGCGACCGTAGCGCCAGTCGTCGATGTTCGTGCCGAAGCGCCGCGCGAGGTCCTGGACCGCGCCGGCAAGGGACGTCGAGAGGATCGTGTCGCGCACCGCGGTGGGTGAGGGGCCGAGCTCGCCGGGCGGCGCCATTACCCACCCGATGGTCTTCGCGAGCGAGAGACTGCGCACGTGGAGGCGCTCGGGCTCGGGCACCATGCGCTCGAACATGGCGCGACGCAGACGCGACTCCCACGCGACGTAGATGCCGGCCGCGACGGATTCGCGATTCAGCACGTGGTCCCACGCCAGCAGCCGTCGGCGCGCCTCCTCGACGCGCGGATCGGCTGCGGAGAGGCCGTGGAGCATCGGCACCAGCTGGCGGGCGGGAATCGAGAGCTCGTCGGTCTGGAGGCGCATCATGTCGGCCAACGCGTGGCGCCGGCCGCTCCCGAGCACCTCGTTGATGCGCGCCCAGCGGAACGGCTCCGACCAGGAGAAGCCGATCGCCTCCATGTGCGGGTAGTCGCGAGGGATCAGATCGTTGTTCGCCGTCGCGAAGAACCCCTGCGCCGGGTTCGCGACGTGCGGCTTGTCGAGGATCGGGAGGTATCCGGCCCACTCGAAGCGACCGTCGCCCGGAACGGGCACGAGCCCGCTGAAATTGCGCCGGATCGGCGCGATGCCGACCGTCTGCCAGCCGATCGTGCCGGCACGATCCGCCCACACCATGTTCTCGCCCGGGATGTGCGAGAAGCTGCACGCCTCGCGGAACTCTCCCCACGTGCGCGCCTGGTTCATGCGCAGACTCGCCAGATAGGGCGCGCCGCCGATGTCCATCCACGCCGCACGCACGGCGAACGCCCGATGGCGCGCGCTGTCCTGGTGCACGACGGGCCCATGCTGCGTGTAGCGCAGCTCGACCGTGCTCGGCGACGCGCCCTTCACCGCGATCGTCTCGCGCAGCACGCGCATGTCCTCCCAGCGCCCGCGATGGCGATACTGGTCGGGATTCGCGGGGTTCGTCTCGTAGACGTAGAGATCCTCGCCATCGGTGGAGAAGATCGTGAGTCCCCACGCGCCATGTTCGTTGTGCCCGATCGAGATCCCGGGGAGACTCGGCTCGCCGCCGCCGATCACGTTCCACCCCGGCCCGACGAGATGCACCCAGTAGCGCAGGGAGGGCGCGGACTGCGCGCGGTGCGGATCGTTCGCCATGATCGGCCAGCCGCTCTGCGTGAGGCGGCCGCTCACGACCCAGTTGTTGGAGCCAATGCCGTTGCGCCAGGCGGGAGCGGTGAGGCGGGCCTCGAGCTCCTCGTCCGGGTCGGACTCGGGCGCGATGGGTGCCGCGCGCTGCGCGCCGCGCGACGGACCGAGGCTCGCGGTGCTGGCGCTCCGGTCGAGCACCTCCAGCGCCTCAGCGCGACGATGCTCCGGGACGATGTCCTCCGGTCGGAAGCGCAGACCGCTGCGGAACGCGCTGTAGAGGCGCAGGATGTTCTGCGAAAGCAGTTCGGCGTCGATCGAGGGATCGAGGGTCAGGTCCGGATCACCGGGACCGAAGTCGTCGAAGCGCTTCACGCGTTCGGCGCCGATCGCGGCTACCGCACGGCCGGTCGAGAGCTCCGCGCCGATGTTGCCAAGCAGCCCCTGATGACGCGAGATCACGACCTCGGGCGTCCAGTGCTCCGGCCGGATACCGAGCATCCGGAACTCGATCGGCAACGAGGCGGGATCGCGATTGGCCTGATCGATGTAGGCGTTGATCCCGCGCACGAACGCGTTGATGATCTCGACGCCGCGCGGATGATAGTGGCGGAGCTCGGCCTCGAGATCGTGCCGGAATCGGAAGAGTCGGGTCCCGATGTCGCGCTCGAGCTCGCGAGGTCCGAAGATTTCGGCGACGGTGCCGGTGGCCTGACGACGCCAGATCTCGAGCTGAAAGAGCCGGTCGCGCGCGGCGTTCCACCCCTGGGCGAAAAACAGATCGGGTTCGGTCTGCGCGTAGATGTGCGCGATGCCCCACCGGTCGACGAGAATCTCGACGGGCTGCTGGAGGCCGGCGAGACGGATCGAGGTGTCGGCGGCCGGCGCGAAGCGCGATGCCTGGGCGGCGACGGGAACGCAGAAGGTGAGGAGCGGCGGGACGGCGAGGGCCAGCGTCCCAAGAGCCATCATCGTGGTACGACGAGTCGCGCGCATGGAGCCTCCGAGGGGTCGCCCGAAGTTGGGGTGGAGGGGCGGGGGGCGCAACGGCGCACGAGGGACGCGCACACCGGAAAGGGCGACCGCGCAAGTCACCCGACAGCAACCGCAGAGGAACGCAGAGGAACGGCGAGGAACGCAGAGGACGGCACACCGGTCGGAGGTCGGCCCGCGACGAGCCCGGACGACTGCTTTGGAGCTGGAAACGGACTCGGGACGCAAAGACGTCCTGAGGTCTTCATCCGATCATTCCGGGCTCGTGGCGGTCGGTAGCTACTTCGGTGTGCCGTCCTCTGCGATCCTCCGCGCTCACCTCTGCGATCCTCCGCGGTTCAATGCAGTTCCTCCTGCCGTCCAGACTCGGAGTCAGTCCAATAGTGGCGCCGCGATGGCATGATTCCAGCCCCACCCCGGCACATGATCACCACACGAACGACCCTGGTCCTTGCCGCGGCGTGCGCCGCCGCGGTCGCGCTCGCATCGATGGCCTGCACTCCGCGTCCCGGTGACGATGGGGAACCGGACGTCGCGGCGGGCGATACGATCCCGCTCGACGGCACGGTCGACTCGACCGACATCGCCGCGGTCGCGGCGATGCTCGCACGCCAGCGCTCGGCGTGGGAGGCGCAGGCGGTCGAGCATTACCGGTTCACGTTCGTGCCCAGGTGCTTCTGTCCGCCGGCTCGCATCGCGATCGAAGTCGACGGCGACTCCGCGTCGATGGTGGGGATGTCGGGGGACAGCATCGCCGTCCGCCTCCACGTCGGCCAGGGGCTGCCGACGATCGATTCGCTCTTCGCACGGCTCGCGCGCGCGGTGGACGACGACCCGGCCGAGATGCGCGTGCGCTACGACACGGCCCTGCACTTTCCCGCCGAGTCGTGGATCGATGTGGATCGCGGGATCGCGGACGAGGAAAACGGGTTCGAGGTCGACAGCCTCGTCGTGATACGCAGACGCTGAGGCAGGCCGGTCCCTTCGGCGAGGCTCGCGTTCCGGAGTGAGCCACGTCAGTATTGACCCATGTTCCTCGGCCACTATGCCGCCGCCTACGCGGCGAAGCGCGCCGCGCCGCGCGCCTCACTCGGCGTACTGTTCGCGAGCGCCCAGCTCGTCGATCTCGTCTGGCCCATCTTCCTCCTCGCGGGGATCGAGCACGCGCGCATCGCGCCCGGCGACACCGCGGTCACGCCCCTGGCGTTCGAGCACTATCCGTGGACGCACAGCCTGCTGATGGTCCTCGTCTGGGCGCTCGGCGCCGCATTGATCTACGCGGCCGTGCGGCGCTACCGTGCCGGCGCGATCGCCGTCGGCGCGCTGGTCGTGAGCCACTGGGTGCTCGACCTGATCACGCACCGTCCCGATCTGCCGTTGTATCCGGGTGGTGACATCCGCGTCGGGCTCGGACTCTGGAACTTCCCCACGGCCACGTTCGTGCTCGAGCTCGGGATCTTTGCCGTCGGCGTCTGGTTGTACGCCACGGGCACGCACGCGCGCGACCGCATCGGTCGCATCGGGATGTGGGCGCTGGTCGGATTTCTGCTGGTGATCCACGCCGCGAACTTCTCGAGCCCGCCGCCGCCGAGCATGGAGGCGGTCGCGTGGGTCGGGCTGGTCGCATGGCTGCTCCCGGTGCTGGCATGGTGGATCGACCGGCACCGGGAGCCGGCGGCGGTCGTGTGAGCTCGTGGTGTTCTTCGCTCACCGGCCTGGCACGTCTGCCGGCCGCGCAGGTCGCACACACTGACCGCAGAGGAACGCGGAGGAAACGACGAGGAACGCAGAGGACGGCACAGCGGTCGGAGGTCGACCCGCGACGAGCCGGACGACTGTTTTGGAAACGGCCTCGTGACGCAATGGCTTCCCGAGGTCGTTAATCCAATCATTTCGGGCTCTTGGCGGTCGGGAGCTCCTTCGGTGTGCAGTCCTCTGCGATCCTCCGCGCCGACCTCTGCGATCCTCCGCGGTTCAATCGCAGCTCCTCCCTTGCCATGAACGACTCGGAATGAGTCTACTGGTTCCCCCCGCTCCGCTGGCTCGACGGGGGCGTCATGCCCTTGAGCCGCATGTACGTCACCATGTTGCCGTAGTGCTCGAAGTCGTGCGCGGCGTTGAAGGTGAGCCACGTGTCGCGCGTTGCCGTCTGCCCCATGAGACTTCGCGCGCTCCGCGCGGCCTCCTCGGCCGACTGCGCGTACGCCCGATCACAGTACGCGAACGACGCCTGAAGAGCCTCGACCAGCGCCGCCTTCGTCGTCCGCGCCTGCTCGATGTTCTCCGAGCTCGGACTCTGCTCGTTCAACGCCCCTGAGCAGATCGAATAGTTGGCGTTCGCCACGTGGCCGACGAGCTGACCGAAGCTCCGCACATCGGGCGTCGCCTTGAAGGCGTAGTCCGCCTCCGGCATCTGCTCCGCGGCGCGAAGGATGTAGCCCTTCACGATGTCGTACGTGAACTTGGACGCGGTGGCCGCCGACCCCGTCGCGCCGGAGGAGGCAGCGGCACCCTGGGCGAGCGCGGGACTGGTAGACGCGGCGAGGAGAACGACGACGAGAAGTCGCTTCATGGTTGCCTCACGGTGGGGATGAATCGCGGATCGGAGTCGGGGGAAGGAAGACCGGAATATGTGCTCTCGCCACGGAGCGCACCATGCGGATCACCGGTCCAATTCATCCGTTCATCGATCCGTCCTGCTCGAGGCCGACAGCGGCTCGCTGCTCGGCGGGCCGAGGCGTGCGCGCCGAGGTCCTCGCCAGGTTCAGCGCGGTATCGACGAGCGCGACGTGGGAGAACGCCTGCGGGAAGTTGCCGGTCATTCGCCTCGACTGCGGATGATACTGCTCGGCGAGCAGTCCGACGTCGTTGCGCAACGAGAGCAGGTGTTCGAAGAGAGCGCGCGCCTCATCGTGCCGGCCGAGCAGCGCGAGATTGTCGGCCAGCCAGAAGCTGCAGGCAAGGAAGGCTCCCTCGCCGCTCGGGAGACCGTCATCCGTCAGCTTCGAATCGTAGCGATACACCAGGCCATCCGAGACCAGCCGCTTCTGGATCATCTCGACGGTCGAACGCACGCGCGGATCGTCGGCGGGGAGGAACCCGACGATCGGGATCATGAGCACGCTCGCGTCGAGCTGCTTGGCTCCGTAGGCCTGCACGAATGCCCCGATGTCCTGATCGTAGGCGCGCTCGCAGACCTCGGCGTGGATCTGCGCGCGCAACGCGCGCCAACGCTCCAACGGACCCGCCAGCCCGAAGTGTTCCACGCCCTTTACGGCGCGGTCGAGTGCCACCCATGACATCACCTTGGAATGTGTGAAGTGCTGGCGTCGTCCGCGCACCTCCCAGATCCCCTCGTCTGGTTCCGTCCACACCGTCTCGAGGTACTCGACGAGCGCGCGCTGGAGGCTCCACGACTCCTCGCGGATCGCGAGCCCGTTGCCTCGCGCGAAATGCAGCGCATCGAGCACCTCGCCGAAGACATCCACCTGGAGTTGGCTGAATGCCGCATTTCCGACTCGTACCGGACGCGCGCCTTCGTAACCGGGGAGCCAGGGAATCTCCCACTCGTGGAGATGCCGCTCGCCGGCAAGGCCGTACATGATCTGCAGTTGGCCCGGGCTGCCGGCGACGGCCCGCAGCAGCCAGTCTCGCCATGCGCTCGCCTCGTCGTAGTAACCCGCATCCATGAGCGCGAGGAGGGTGAGCGTCGCATCGCGCAGCCAGCAGAACCGGTAGTCCCAATTGCGCTGACCGCCGAGCTCCTCGGGAAGGGAGGTCGTGGGTGCCGCGACGATGCCGCCGGTCGGGCGGTAGGTGAGCGCCTTGAGCGTGAGCAGCGAGCGCATCACGGCCTCGCGCCATTCGCCGTCATACGTGCACTTCGCCGCCCACTCGGTCCAGAATCGCTCGGTCGTGGCGAGGGCCGCGTGCGCGTCGACCGGAGGCGGCGGCGCGAGATGCGATGGGGACCAGGTCAGCACGAACGCCACCGCCTCGCCCTCGGCGATGGTGAACCGACCGACGGTCGTCATGCCCTCGCCCTGCAGGGGCACGGTCGTTCGCAGGGTCAGCATGTCGGGACCCGCGATCGCCTGGAGCGCACCGTCGGCGAGCCGGCTCACCCACGGCATGATCGAGCCGTAGTGCAGGCGCAGGATCAGCTCCGTGTGCATCGGCACGCGCCCGCGTCGGCCGACGACGATGCGGATGAGATCCGACACGGTGTCGCGCGGCGGCATGAAGTCGATGATGGTCACGGCGCCGTCGGCCGTCTCGAGCTCCGTCTCGAGAATCATGGTATCGCCGCGGTAGTGGCGGCGTCCGTGGCCGCGAGCCTCGACGGGCGCGAGGAGCCAGCGGCCGTGCTCGGGCTCGCCGAGCAGCGCCGAGAAGCATGCGCCGGAATCGAAGCGCGGCCAGCACAGCCAGTCGATGGAGCCGTCACGGGAGATGAGGGCCGCGGTCTCACAGTCTCCGATCAGTGCGTAGTCCTCGATACGAGCAGGCATCGGTGGGGGATGAAAGTCGATGGTGTGGACGTCGACGCGGGGCTCGTTCCGTGCCCTTCACGGCCCGATCACCGACCGCACGGTGAAGGACCACGGACTACTCTCGCCTGCTCCTCGGCTCACGGCCACTCGGCCCCCGGGTTGCACCGGGCAGGGTCCCGCGCAGTATCATTGTAGTCCGTCCGAGCCGTCCCGCCCACGCCGCTGCGCTCGGCAGCGGATGCGAGGGGGCGGCCCTCTCGTGTCGTCGAACCGCTTCCCCGGGTTTCTCATGCATCCGCGCCGCCTCTTCGGGCTGTTCGCGCTCGCCATCGCCGCGTGCGCCCCTGCGATCACCTCCAATCCGCCGGTCGGTTCGGCACCGGACCCGACGCCGACCGGGCCCGTGCGGATGGACCCGATCGTGCTCACCGAGGCACCGCGCAACTGGCAGCTCCTCGATGAAGAGACGGATCGCGTGCTCGGCATCGGACTGGAGCGCGCGCACCGCGAGCTGCTCGCCGGCAAGCAGCCGCGGCGGGCGGTGGTCGTGGCCATTCTCGACTCGGGCGTCGACACCGCGCACGTGGACCTGCGGGCGAACCTGTGGTCGAACCCCGACGAGGTCGGGGGCAACGGGCGCGACGACGACGCCAACGGCTACGTGGACGACGTGCGCGGCTGGGGCTTCATCGGCGGAGCGGACGGACGCAACGTCAAGGAAGACACGTACGAGGTCACTCGGCTCTACGTGGCATGCACGCGCGGCGCCGAGACGGGCGCCGCCGGTCCCGTCGGGACCCTCGACCCGCAGCTCTGCGAGCGTGTGGAGAGCGAGTTCGTGGAGAAGCGCGCGGAGGCCGAGCAGATTCTCCAGAACGTGCTCGGCATCGATGCCGCGCTCGCGCAGGCGCTCCCGCTCCTCCGCGAGGTCGCCGGCACCGATTCGCTGACGGTCGAGCGGGTAGAGCGCATCTCGTCCACGCGGCCCGGCGTGCAGGAGTCCCGCCGCCTGTACTTGCAGCTGGCGCAGAACGGGATCACGCCGCAGGACGTCGAGGATGCGAAGACCGAGTATCGCACGCAACTCGAGTTCCGCTACAATCCCGGCTTCGATCCGCGGGACATCGTCGGCGACGACTACCAGAATCCCTCCGAGCGTCGCTACGGCAACGCCGACGTGACCGGGCCGGACGCCGAGCACGGCACGCACGTGGCCGGGATCATCGCCGCCGTGCGGGACAACGGCATCGGGGTCGAGGGCATTGCGTCCGCCGTCCGCATCATGTCCGTCCGCACCGTGCCGGACGGCGACGAGCGCGACAAGGACGTCGCCAACGCGATTCGATACGCGGTCGACAACGGCGCGAACATCATCAACATGAGCTTCGGCAAGGCGTTCTCTCCGCAGAAGCAGGTGGTGGACGAGGCAGTGCGGTACGCCGAGTCACGCGGCGTGCTGATCGTGCACGCCGCCGGCAACGACGGGGAAGACGTCGGCAAGTCGCCGAGCTATCCGACGCCGTTCTACTCGGGCACCGCGCGCGCGTCGAACTGGATCGAAGTGGGGGCCTCGTCGTGGCACGGCCTCGACAGCCTCGCCGCGCCGTTCTCCAATTACGGCCGCGCCCAGGTGGACATCTTCGCGCCCGGAGTCGACATCCTCTCGACGGTGCCGGGGAACGGGTACGAGCGCAACAGCGGAACGAGCATGGCCGCGCCCGTCGTGACGGGGGTCGCCGCCCTGCTGATGTCGTACTATCCGCAGCTCGACGCCGCACAGGTGCGCCGGATCATCCTCGAGTCGGCGACCCGCAAGCCGACCGCGATGGTCGTGCGCCCCGGCGAGGCCGGCGATCGCGTAGCGTTCGGCGAGCTGTCGGCCACCGGCGGCGTCGTCAACGCCTACGCGGCGCTGCGGATGGCCGAGCAGCTGGCGGGCACGCGCCCCTGATGCCGGCGCCGCGTCCGACGCACGATCCGGAGTCAGCGCTCCGGATCGCCGCGGCGGGCCCGCTCGAACGCCGTCCTCGCGTACCCGCGCACCGCGGGCCACTCGCCGCACGTGCGCGCGACATCGGCGCTCCAACCGCGACGCAGGTCCGCTTCGACGTCGTCGTAGGGGCGCCCGGCCCACTCGGGGTTCCGCCCGGCCAGATGACCGGCGAGGTATGCCGGACGCACGTCGTCGTAGCGCCGGTCGGCGAGGCGCTCCGGCGCTTCCTCGAAGTGCGTGCGGTAGGCGCGGTCATCGTCCTCGGTGATCGCGTCGGCGAGCTCGCGCCCTGCGAACCATCCGCCCACCGCGCCGGCGAGCCCGCCGAGCACGAGGCCCACCGGTCCGCCGAGTGCGCCGACCGACATCCCGCCGACGGCACCGAGAAATCCTCCGGAACTCTTGCCGAGCGTCTCCGCATCGGCGTCAATGTTCTCCGGCGTCGCGTGCCCTTGCGGCGCGCTGACCGGCTCTGCCAGCGAGAATTTCTCGTCGCCGTGCTCGCGTGAGTCGTTGGAAGCCATCGCGCATCTCTCCAGGTGACGGGAATCACACGGAGTCTGCACATCCCGAGCCGCCGGATCGATTACTGTTCATCCACCTATGACACCAACGACTTCGTTCGGCACGTTCTCGCTCGACCGCGACCTGCTGCGCGGCATCAAGGAGCTGGGGTTCCTTCATCCTACGCCGATCCAGACGGATGCGATCCCGCCCGCGCTCGAGGGCCGCGATGTCCTCGCCTGCGCGGTGACCGGGAGTGGCAAGACGGCGGCGTTTCTCCTGCCGATCCTCCAGCGGCTGATCGGCAAACCGCGCGGCGTGACGCGCGCGCTCGTCGTGACCCCCACGCGCGAGCTCGCCGCGCAGATCGTCGAGATGTTCGAGTCGCTCGCGATTCACACCCCGGTGACCGCGGCCGCAGTCTTCGGCGGCGTCGGGATGGGACCGCAGGAGCACGCCTTCCGCAGCGGCGTCGATGTCCTCGTCGCCACGCCCGGGCGGCTGCTCGACCACCTCAAGGCGTCCTACGCCAGCCTCGACAGGCTCGAGGTGCTGGTGCTCGATGAAGCCGACCGGATGCTCGACATGGGCTTCCTGCCGGACATCCGGCGCATCATGCGCCACGTGCCGGCCAAGCGGCAGACGCTCTTCTTCAGCGCGACGATGCCCGCGCCGATCGTGACGCTGACGCGCGAGATGCTGCGCGATCCCGCCATGATCAATCTCGAGCGCACCGCCGCGCCGGCGGTCGGGATCACCCAGGCGGTGTATCCGGTCGGCCAGGAGCTCAAGCCGGCGCTCCTCCTCGCCCTGCTCGAACGCGGCACGATGGACGAGGCACTCGTCTTCACGCGCACCAAGCATCGCGCAAACCGGCTCGCGGACTATCTCGTGAAGCACGGGGTCAAGGCCGAGCGGATCCACGGCAATCGATCGCAGCCGCAGCGCACCGCCGCGCTCGCCGGCTTCAAGAGCGGCACGCACCGCGTGCTCGTCGCGACCGACATCGCCGCGCGCGGGATCGACGTCGAGGCGCTGGGACACGTCGTGAACTTCGATGTCCCGCTGGTCCCTGAAGACTACATCCACCGTGTCGGCCGGACGGCCCGCGCAGAGCTCACCGGCGATGCATTCACGTTCGTCGCGCCGGAGGAGGAGGGCGAGCTGCGCGCCATCGAGCGGGCGATCGGCGCCCGGCTGCCGCGCGTGACGCTGCCGGACTTCGACTACCGGACGAAGCCGAACGATCGCTTCGAGGTGCCGATCAAGGAGCGGATCGCGGCGATCCGGCAGCGCAAGGCCGAGGAGCGCGCCCGGGCCGCCGCCAAGGCGCAGCGGCGTTCCGCATCGGAGGCCGAGCAGGCGCAGCGACAGAACGAACGGGAGAAGCGGGACGCGGAGCGCGGGTCCCGGGCATCCGCCCGCTCGATGGGCTCCGCCGCGCGCCCATCCGCTGACTCGCCACGCGAGCGCTCCGCCGGCGGGACTCGCCGCCGGGGGGGCGGGGGCGGGGGCGGGGGCGGAAGCGGCAGCAGGCGCGGAAGCGGCAGCAGCGGCGGCAGCGGTGGCAGCGGCAGCGGTGGCAGCGGCGGTGGTAGCGGCGGTGGAGGCCGTGGAGGGAGCG
>CAYLPM010000680.1:0-3703 GCA_964385525.1 uncultured Gemmatimonadaceae bacterium | reverse complement strand
CCGGCGTCGGCGCAGGCGAGCGCGCCAAGCATCGCCATCAATGCGAACGAGACAGTGGTGCGCATGACACCTCCGGGGTACTTCGTGGCGAGAGACGGGGACCGGGCACCCGGTTGGACATCGCGCCCGGCCCGAGGGTTGACGCGCCTCACTCCGCCACCTGGCGGAGGGTGGCCGGATCGATCCCGTGCCCGCCCTCGAACTCGATGAGGCGAACCTCGATCCCGTGCGTTCGAAGGCGCTCGGGCAGCTCGGCGCGCTGTGCAGAGGTCGCGAAGCGATCGCCGCGGCCGAGCACGATCGTGAGTCGCAGCCGCTCGAGCGTCGGCGCGGCCGCCGCCATGTCGAGGTCGTGGGGAAGTGTCCCGCCCCACAGCCAGAGCCGATCGATGCGCGAGCGCCCCATCACGGCCCACCGGCTCGCCGTCGCCGCGCCCTGCGAGAAGCCGATGACGCGGATCTCGGGCGACGCCCCGCGCAGCGAGCGGAGGAGATACTCCTGCAGCGCGTCGAGATAGGCGACGTAGTCGTTGATCTCGCTCAGCCGATCCTCGCGCGTCATCCACGTCGCGCCGACGCGCGAATCCGGACCGTGGACCCCTTCGTCCAGATAGTACCGCGAGAGCGCCTCGGGCGCGACGATCAGCCGGGAGCCGTCATCGATCGGCGCGAAGTGCCGTAGAAAGCGACCCGCGAGCTGCCCGTGCCCGTGCAGCACGAACCAGAGCTGCGCGGGGGACTCGGCGTTCCCGAGCGTATGGTAGCGCGCCGTGCGCGAAACGGTGAGATGATGTTCGTGCATGCGTTGGCGACAATGTGTCGCGCCCACCGATCCGATGCCACCCTGCCGCGCTACGACTCCCGGCGCCGCTGCCGTTGATTCTGCGGAAGCGGATTCTTCAGCGATTCCGGCACCTTCGCCCACTGCTCGGGCGTCAGCGTCTGCCGCGCCTGCTCCAGCGCCGTCTGCATCTCTGCACGCACCTGCTCGAGCCGGGGCCGGAGCTGCATCATCGCACCGAGCTGCGCGTTCGCGCCACGACCTCCTGCTTGCGGGTCGGCGCCACGACCTGCCTGCGGCGCCGCGCTGCCGCCGCCCGCCGGCGGGGTCACGCGCGCCACGGACGGCTGCACGCTGTCCGGCACGATCGCGAGGACATCCGTCAGCTCCCGGGCGACCGCCGCATACTTCGCCTGCAGCGAATCCGACACGAGCCGGAGCGCGGCGACCTGCGTCTCGCTCAGACCGAGCGAATCAGCGAGCGCAATGATCCCCGCCACCGGGTTCACCATCAGCCGCTCGAGGATCTGCGCGGGCGTCCCCGCCGCGCTGGCCGCGCCGCCGCCCGGTCCACCGGCAGGATCACCCGGCAGACGCGCGCCGAACTGCCGCATCGCCTGCTGCATCCGCTCGCGGGGATCCAGCCCGAGCGTGACGCGTCCGGTGATCGCGAGTTGGAACGGCGTCCGAACCGCCGTGCGGGCGTTGCGCGAATCGCCGAAGCGCTCGTTCACCTCGTAGATGAACCGCTGGTTCGCCTCATCGAACCCGCGTACGTAGAGCAGCGTCGGGTCGGGCCGGCTCGGCTGCCCCCACCCGCGCAGGTTCTGCGACCCGTGCAGGAGCTGGTCGATCCCCGTCAGCGGATTGACCGCCATCACGGAGAGCGTGAGTCGACGCCCCAGTCCCGGAAGGCTCGGCCGGATGTTCGCGCGCAGGTCGAGCGACGGTGTCCAGGTGCCGTCGCAGCTGTTTCGACCGGCGATCGAGCCGATCTGCGTCAGCAGGCACTGGCGCACCCGGTCCGAAGAACGGTCGAGCAGACTCTGCATCCCGTTCGCCAGCAGCGGATCGGCCACCGTCGCCGGATCGAAGATGAACGCGCGATCGTTGCGCGTGCCGTCGCCGTTGATGTCCCCGCCCACCATCGGCGTGAAGCGACTCCCCGAGCTCACGCGTCCGATCGCCGTGAGCTCGAGCCAGGCAGTGAACGGATAGCTCGCGGTAGTGACGAACGAATGCCGCCGTTCGAGGCTGCTGGTGGCCCAGGCACGCTCGCGAGGATCACCGGAGGTCGTCGGCGATGCGAATCCGCCGGCAGCGCTCCCGCCCGAGAACGACGACTCATCGATCGAGCGCATCACGGTATACGAGCCGGACCACTGGATCCCGCGCAGCGTGAATCCGCCGATGCCCACCGAGAGCTGTCCGGTATGCGAGCGCATGCCCGAGTGCACCTCGAAGACGTGGCCGAACTCGTCATCGACCCGCGAACCGGCGAGCGCGATCGCCCCCGTCGCCGGAACGATCGCGGCCGTCGGCACGTACACCGGACGTCCGCCCTCGCCGCCGAGGGTGAAGTCCAGCGAATCCACGAGGTTGAGATCGAGTACGTCGTACAGGTCGACGCCGTACGAGTAGGTGAAGTCCGCGCTCACGTTGTAGCGGGTGAGCACACGCCGCTGTGCGCCCAGCGACACGCGCCACGAGCGCGGCGCCCCGAAGTCCGGCGCGAACACCGTCACGCTGCGCGAGGTGCTCGAGAACACCGGGGAGGATGGAGCGCCCTCGCACGCCTCGGGGATCGCTGCCGACCCGAAGAGGTACGCCTCCCAATCCGGCGTCGGCACGGCATCCCCGACGCAGTAGAGGAGCGCCGCGGTGTTGTCGAGCCCCGTCTGGTTGAGCGCGGACGAAAACAGGTTCGTTGGTGCTCGACCGCGGAACTCGCCGATCCCGCCGCGAATGATGAGCGGATTCGGAATGTCCGGCGCCCCCGGGATGCCGGCAATCGCGCCCCCGCGCCCGCCGCCGCCGAATCCACCGCGCGCGCCGCCGCGGCCTCCGCCACCCATACCGCCTCCGCCGACGCCGCCGCGCGCATCGCCGACACCCTGCCCCGTCGCGCCGCCGATCATCCACGTGAAGCCGATACGCGGGCTGATCCGCAGCTCGTCGGGGAACTCGTCCGTGCGGCGACCGAAGACCGCCTCCACCTGCGGATTGTACTCCGGCTCGGCGAGGACCTTCGAGCCCTCGAACCGAAGCCCGTACGTGACCTGGAGCGCGCCGCTCTTCCGCCACGTGTCCCCGAGGTAGATCGCGCCGCTCATGCTGCCGCCGCGCCGGTCCAGCGGCGCGAGCGTGCGCGTGAACGACGCCGGCGTGCCCGCCTCGAAGTCCGCGAGCGAATTGAAGGTGAAGGTGCCGAACCGGTTGGAAGCGTTTTCCGACACGAACCGGTTCATCGAGAACAGCGCCCCGAGCTTGAACCGATGCGCGCCGGTCGATGAAAGCCACGACAGCTCGTTGGTGATCTCGAGATTCTCGTTGTCGTTCGCGCTCGGCATCGCCGTATTGCCGCCGAACTCCAGCGTCGAGATGCTCCGGCTCCCATCATCGAGATCCGACGTGAGCCGGACGCGGCCCGCGGGGATGCCGAGGTACGGCTCGGTGTTGCGTTCGTCGGTCGCGACGTACGCGCGGAGCTCGTTGAGGATCGATCCGCGGAGCACGGAGCTGAGCGTCAGCATCGCGCCCCCGCCGACGCTCTGCAGATCGCCGCCGTAGTGCGGCACGCCGCGCGCCGAGATGCGCTGCCCCTCCTGGCTCGACCAGCGCCAGTCGCCACGCAGCATGAGCTGGTGATCCTGCGACAGGCGGTAGTCCCAGCGTGAAAGCAGCGTGACGTTGTCGTTGAGT
>CAYLPM010000679.1:0-6870 GCA_964385525.1 uncultured Gemmatimonadaceae bacterium | reverse complement strand
CTCGACCCGATGGCGCAGGTCATCGCGATCGATGAGGTGCAGTTCCTCGACACCGGCATCGTCGCCCTCGCGAACGATCTCGCGTTGCGCGGCCGTCGCGTGATCCTCGCCGGCACGGACACGGACTTCCGCGGCGAGCCGTTCGGTCCGATGCCGCAGCTCATGGCCGTGGCCGAAGTCGTGGACAAGCTCCACGCCATCTGTGTCATCTGCGGGAGCGTGGCCAGCCGCAATCAGCGACTGATCGACGGCAAACCGGCGCGGTACGAGTCGCCGACGATCATGGTCGGCGGTCAGGAGTCGTACGAAGCGCGCTGCCGCCACTGTCACCAGGTGCCGAGGAAGGACGACGGCCAGGGCCGGCTGTTCTGAGTCAGGGGTCTTCGCCAGACGACGGAAGCGCCATCCCGGGCTCGACGCGCGCCCTGGCGAGGATGCCCCGGGCCGGCTCACGTCACCGGCTCACGTCATCAGTGACGAGCCCCCGTGCGCGAGCAGCAGGAACTCATCGCGCGTCTTCGCATCATCGCGGAAGGTTCCACGCACGGCCGATGTGATCGTCTTCGAGTTCTGCTTCTCGACGCCGCGCATCATCATGCAGAGATGGTAGGCTTCGATCACGACGCCGACGCCGCGCGGCTGCAGCGCCTCCTCGATCGCCTCCGCGATCTGTTCCGTCAGGCGCTCCTGCACCTGCAGGCGCCGGGCGAAGACCTCGACGATCCGCGGGAGCTTGCTCAGGCCCACGATCCGGCCGTCGGGGATGTACGCGACGTGCGCCTTGCCGAAGAACGGCAGCATGTGATGCTCGCACAGCGAGTACATCTCGATGTCCCGCACCATGATCATGTTCGCGTGCGACTCCTCGAAGACCGCATCGCCGACGACCTCCTCCACGTCGAGTCCATGGCCGCGCGTGAGCCAGGTCAGGGCGTTCGCCACGCGCTGCGGGGTTCGGCGCAGGCCTTCGCGGCCGGGATCCTCGCCCAGCAGCCGCAGCATGCGGTGCACGAGGTGCTCGAACTCCTCCTGCCGCGCCGGCGCCGGATCGAGGTCCATCCCCCAGTCGCCCGGAGGACCAGCCAGGTCGTCGGCGTCGACGGCCGCCCGGGCGGGCAGGGGCTTCGCGGGTGGCTTCGCCACGCCACTCATTGGATCGGTCGTCCCGCGTCGCGCGCGGTCATCGCCATCGTCGGGGCGTGTCATGTGTCTCCTGAGTGATTGCCCGCGCCTGCGTCCAGCGCTCGGGCACCCGAGAGGTACCGGACATCGACCTGACGGTCCTGTGGGCTGCAGCCCACCCGGTCCGGTCCACCGAAGGGGCCTCGCGCGCAGATGGCGGGCCGTCGAAGCACCGTCGTGATCGGGCCCGAAGAGGCTCGCCGAAGCCCCTCGGACGGGGCTGGCACGAAACAAGCCTGCCGTTTGTTGACAGGACGACCCTGGGTCCTACGTTGGAAACGTGCGGGCCTGCGGTCGGGTCCGCTTCCGCGTGCCTCCACGGTGCACTCACCCGAGCCTCCACCATGCTGCTCGTCGGCCTCACCGGCAACATTGCCAGCGGCAAATCCACGGTCGCGCGCCACTTCGAGGAGCGCGGTGCGACGGTGATCGATGCGGACCTTCTGGCCCGCCAGGCCGTGGAGGCGGGAACGACCGCCTATCGGGACATCGTGCGGCGGTGGGGCGAGGACGTGCTGGGCGCGGGCGGTGAGGTCGATCGCGGCGCCCTGCGCCGGATCGTGTTCGAGGAGCCGGACGAGCTGGCGGCGCTCAACCGGATCGTGCATCCGGAGGTCGCGCGGCTCCGCGACCGGCTGGTGGCCGAGGCGCGACAACGCGGCGACGCCGTCTGCATCTGCGACATCCCGCTCCTGTTCGAGACCGACATGGCCGCGGAGTTCGACCGGATCGTCCTGGTCGACGCGCCCCGTCCATTGCGTCTCGAGCGGCTGGTGCGCGATCGTGGCCTGAAGGAGACGGAGGCGATGGAGATGATCGCCGCGCAGATGCCGGCGGAGCTCAAGCGCGCGCGCGCGGACTACATCATCGACAACGCTGGAACGCTGGCGCAGCTCGAGACACGCGCCGGGGAAGTGTGGTCCGCGCTGGAACAGGACGCCCGCGAGCGCGCCGCATCGCATGCCGTCTCCTGACGCCATCTCGCGAGCGCGTTGCGCCCTCCGCGTTCCTTGACACTGCCGCCCGATCGCCGGTAGACTTCGCGCCCGACCCCAACCTGCGCGGAGCGAGACGTGGCCGAGATCCCCAATGACCTGCAGTACACCGCCGAGCACGAGTACGTGAAGCCGGCCGGCGAGCCCGATGTCGTGACCATCGGCATCACCGACTATGCGCAGGGCGAGCTGGGCGACGTGGTCTACGTGGAGCTGCCGAAGGCGGGGGCCCGCTTCGCAGCGCACGACGTGTTCGGAACGATCGAAGCGGTGAAAGCGGTGTCGGAGCTCTATTCCCCGATTGCTGGCGAGGTCGTCGCGATCAACGAGCGTCTGGACAAGGAGCCGGCGCTCGTGAACAACGACCCGTACGGCGAAGGGTGGATGATCAAGGTCCGGGTCGAGCGGGGAGCGGACCGGGGCGGGCTGATGGACGCGAAAGCGTACAAGCAGCACATCGGGGAGTGACCAATCGCAGTCGTCGCGGCTGGAGGGGTGATTCGGAGTTCGTGATGGCAGGTGGAACTGCCTTGGACCAGGGGGATCGCAGAGGTCGGCGCGCTGCGGTCATGCCGACTCGTACTCCTCCGTCGGCACGCACGCGCAAACCAGGTTCCGATCGCCGTACGCGCTCTCGATCCGTGCCACGGCGGGCCAGAACTTGAAGTGACGCAGCCACGGCGCGGGGTAGGCCGCCTGGGCGCGCGAATACTTGCGGTTCCAGTCGTCCGACGTGACCGCCCTCGCCGTGTGCGGCGCGCGTTTGAGCGGGTTGTCCTGCCGGTCCAGCTCACCGCGCGCGATCGCCGCGGCCTCCTCGGCGATCGCGATCATCGCGTCGCAGAAGCGGTCCAGTTCCGCCTTGGACTCGCTCTCCGTCGGCTCCACCATGAGCGTCCCGGCGACCGGGAACGAGACCGTCGGCGCGTGGAAGCCGTAGTCCATCAGCCGCTTCGCAATGTCCTCCACCTCGACGCCGGCGCTCGCCTTGAGCGGCCGCGTATCGAGAATGCACTCGTGCGCCACGGTGTCCTTCTTCCCCGAGTACAACACCTCGAAGTGCCCCGCCAGCCGCCTGGCGATGTAGTTCGCGTTGAGGATCGCGATCTTGCTCGCGAGCGCGAGCCCCTCGGCGCCCATGAGCCTGATGTAGACGTACGAGATCGGCAGTATGCTCGCGCTCCCCCAGGGCGCCGCCGACACGGCGCCCACCGACTGCGCGCCGCCGATCGGCACCACGGGATGCCCCGGCAGGTGGGGCACGAGGTGCGCCGCCACGCCGATCGGCCCCATTCCCGGGCCGCCACCGCCGTGCGGGATGCAGAACGTCTTGTGCAGGTTGAGATGGCAGACGTCTGCGCCGATGTCGCCCGGCCGCGAGAGCCCGACCATCGCGTTCATGTTGGCGCCATCGAGATAGACCTGTCCGCCGTGCTCGTGGATGATCCGGCACACGTCCCGGATCCCCTCCTCGAACACGCCGTGGGTGGAGGGATACGTCACCATGAGCGCCGCGAGCGCGCTCGCGTGCTCGGCGGCCTTCCGGCGCAGATCCTCGAGATCGATGTTCCCCTGCTCGTCCGTCCGCACCACCACGACTTTCATTCCCGCCATCACGGCGCTGGCCGGATTCGTCCCGTGCGCCGACTGCGGGATCAGGCACACGTTGCGGTGCGCTTCGCCCCGGCTCTCGTGATAGCGGCTGATCACGAGCAGCCCGGTGAACTCGCCCTGGGAGCCCGCGTTGGGCTGGAGCGAGACGGCGGTGAAGCCGGTGATCTCGGCCAGCGCCGCCTCGAGCTCCTCGAACATCGCCCGGTAGCCCTCGGCCTGCTCGCGCGGCGCGAAGGGATGCAGCTTCCCGAACTCCGGCCACGTGACGGGGAACATTTCCGCCGTCGCGTTCAGCTTCATGGTGCACGAGCCGAGCGGGATCATCGAATGCACGAGGGAGAGATCGCGCGACTCGAGGCGGCGGAGAAACCGCAGCATCTCGGTCTCGGAGTGGTACGAATTGAAGACCTCGTGCGTGAGGTATGCGCTCGTGCGCGCGAAGCGCTCGTCGAAGCGCGCGTCGACCTCCGCGTTCAGCTCGTCCACTCCCGGCGCGGCGCGGCCCCGGGCGAAGAGCGCCAGCAGCTCGGCCACGTCGCCGAGCGACGTCGTCTCGTCGAGCGAGATCCCGACGGTCGCGTCGTCGATCACCCGGAGGTTCATCCGCCGGGCGTGCGCCGCCTCGGCCACCGGGCCCGCGCCGCGCTCCTCGACCTCGACGCGCAGCGTGTCGAAGTACACCTCGTGCACGACGGTGACGCCGAGCTTCTCGAGGCCCGCCGCCAGCACCGCCGTCAACCGATGGACGCGCTCGGCGATGCGGCGCACGCCCTGCGGTCCGTGGTAGACGGCGTACATCGCGGCCATCACCGCGAGAAGCACCTGCGCCGTGCAGACGTTGCTCGTCGCCTTCTCGCGGCGGATGTGCTGCTCGCGCGTCTGGAGCGCCATGCGGAGCGCGGGTCGCCCCTCGGCGTCCCTGGACACTCCGATGATGCGCCCGGGCAGGTGCCGCTTGAAATCGTCTCGCGTCGCGAAGTACGCGGCGTGGGGACCGCCGTAGCCCATCGGAACGCCGAAGCGCTGCGTCGAACCGACGGCGACATCGGCGCCCCACTCGCCGGGCGGCGCCAGGAGCGCGAGGGAGAGAAGATCCGCGGCGACGACCACCATCGCGTCCGCCGCGTGCGCGCGCTCGCACAGCTCGCGGTAGTCGCGTACGGCGCCGTCGCTCGCCGGATACTGGACCAGCGCGCCGAACACCTGCGGCCCGAACTCGAAGGTACGGTGATCGCCCACCGCGACCGTCACGCCGCGCGCGTGCGCTCGCGTCCGCACGACATCGATCGTCTGCGGGTGGCAATCCTCGGACACGAAGAAGACTTCCTTTCCTTCCCGGCCGCGCACCCCGTAGCACATCCCCATCGCCTCGGCGGCCGAGGTCCCTTCATCCAGCAGCGACGCATTCGCGATCTCGAAGCCCGTGAGGTCGATGACCATCGTCTGAAAGGCCAGCAGCGCCTCGAGCCGGCCCTGCGCGATCTCGGCCTGATATGGCGTGTAGGCCGTGTACCAGCCGGGGTTCTCGAGCACGTTCCGCTGGATCACGGGCGGCGTGATGCAGTCGGAGTATCCCATGCCGATGTACGAGCGGAAAACCCGGTTGCGGGCGGCCAGCTCGCGCAGGGCGCCGAGCACCTCGAATTCGCTCCGTTCTTCGGGCAGCGCGAGCGGACGGGGGAGCCGGATCGCCTCGGGCACCGCGGTGTCGATCAGCGCGTCGAGCGAATCGTAGCCGAGCAGCTCGAGCATGGCGCGGACGTCGGCCTCGCTGGGGCCGTTATGGCGGCGGACGAAGCTCTCACGTTCGATCCGGGCCGCCGGTCTGCTGGAGGTCGTCATATCGGTAGATTGTCGGACGAGTCACGCAGGAGCCGGCAAGAGGCCGGCGGCGGAAATCTACTCCCTGCGCGACACGTCCGCACTCGGCCACGTTTCCGCCGCGATTCTCCCGCGCGAACCGATCATCCGACGCCCATGCACTGGCGGCTGCTCCGTTCCCCACCGCTTGGTGGCGCAGACAACATGGCGCTCGACGAAGCGCTGATGTCCCGCGCGCGCGAGACGGGCGAGTGCGTGTTGCGGGTCTACACATGGGCCACGCCGACGCTGTCCTTCGGGCGCAACCAGACCACCCGCGGCCGGTACGACCGCGAGCGCATCCGCGCGCTGGGGCTGGGCGTGGTTCGCCGCCCGACGGGCGGAAGGTCGATCCTGCACCACCGGGAGGTGACGTACAGCGTGACGGCGCCCGTGGTGGGGTTGGGCTCGCTCAATGAATCGTACGAGCGGATCAATCGTCTCCTCTTGCACGGACTGTCGCGGCTCGGCGTGCGCGCGTCGGTGGCCTCCGGCAGCGGGCGGGCGCCGCGCCCGACGGAAGCACCCTGCTTCGAGGTCCCGGTCGCCGGGGAGCTGAGCGTCGAGGGCCGCAAGCTGGCCGGAAGCGCCCAGTGGCGCGATGATCGTGCGCTGCTCCAGCACGGTTCGATTCTCGTCGAGGATGACCAGCGCGCGGTCGCCGGGCTCCTGCTGCACCCGACGGCCACGCTGGCGGCACCGGCAACACTGCGGGAGGCGCTCGGCCGGCTCCCCGCGGCGAACGAAGTCGCGGAGGCGCTCTTCGCGTCGGCGCGCACGCTCGAGGATTCCGAGGCCACGCCGCTCGAGGTCGACGCGAGGCTCTCGGACGCGATGCAGCGCTCGCTCGCGCGGTTCGTCGATGAAACGTGGACCTGGCGGCGGTGAGCGTGCTTGCTTGACGTGCGGGTCACACGCCCCCATCTGTTACTCCTTCCTCCGACCGCCCATCATGCGCAACGCCCTGCCGCTCTTCGCCCTGCTCGCCGCGTCGGTCTCCTGCGCCGGCGACTTCGGAGCCTCCGACACCGAGACGGGCGGAACGCTCGTGATCTCCGTCGGCGCCGAGCCGGACTACCTGCTCCCACCGATCATCACGGCGCTGCTGGGCCGGCAGGTGCAGGATCTCGTGTACTACCGGCTGGCCGAGCTTCGCGCGCCGGTCAACACGATCGGGGACGCGGGGTTCGACCCCCGACTCGCGGAGAGCTGGAGCTGG
>CAYLPM010000678.1:0-5747 GCA_964385525.1 uncultured Gemmatimonadaceae bacterium | reverse complement strand
CATGGATGACCGCGCGAGCGGGATCGACCGCAACGTCGAGGCGATTGCCGAAAGCCTCGAGCGCGTGCCGGGACGCACGGTGCTCTGCCTCGAGACGACGGCCGGCGCCGGGACCGTCATCGGCTCGACCTTCGAGGAGCTCGCCACGATGCTCGAACGCGTCCCGGCTTCGCTGCGCCACCGCCTCGGCATCTGCGTCGACACCTGCCACATCTACTCGGCGGGCTACGACCTCGTCGGCGACTACGGCGGCGTGTGGACGCACTTCGCCGACATCATCGGACTGGAGCGCCTTCGCGTCATGCACCTCAACGACTCCAAGGTCCCGTTCGGCTCGCGCCGCGACCGACACGAGCTCATCGGGTTCGGGACGCTCGGTGAGGAGCCGTTCCGCCGGATCATGAACGATGAGCGACTGGCACACGTCGCGAAGCTGATCGAAACGCCCAAGCTCGACAGCGACTTCGTGACCGATTCCTGCATGTTGCTGCTCCTGCGCGGCTATCTGGCGGCGCCGGTCCTCGCGGCATAGCATCCTGGGGCCGCTCACTCGCCACCGCGAGGACGTCTTCGATGCGCATCCCAGTTCGGCCCGTCCCCTCACAATCCGACCTCACGATGACCGGCCTCCCGATGACCGGCCTCCGTCTGTCGCCCTTCATTTCGTGTGCCCTGCTTCTGCTCGTCTGGGCGACGGCCGCGCCGGCGCAGCAGCGTGACACGCTTCCCGTGCGCGACACGGTGCCGGCGCTCGGCTTGCACGTGCGCGGCGAGGTCGGCGCCGTACTCGGCCACGACGTGCTGCGCGAGACGACCGTCGAGACGACGACCGGTGTCGGCGCCCTGCTGCGCGCCGGCGTCGAGTATCGGTTCCGCCGTGGACTCGGCGCGTACGGGATGCTCGGCGGCTCGCTCGCCCGCGTCACCGTCAGCGAGGCGCTGGTGGCCGAGCGCACGGGCACCGCGACGCAGATCGACCTGCTTGGCGGGCTGACGTGGCGGCCGCCGATCCGGCAGGCCGAGCCAGAGCCCGTGATCCTGCACATCGCCGGCGGCGCGTCCTGGCCGGGAGGACCCGAGAGCATCCCGCCGTATGCGACGATGGGCGACAACACGCCGTTCGAGATGTGGGAAGTCGGCATCTCCGTGCGCGCGCAGCAGCCTGCCGTCGGTGCGATGGTGGCGCTGCAGTCGGTCAGCGTCGTTCCGCGCGTGAGCGAGAGCGAGAGCTCCATGCGCCGCGTCCTCCTGGCGGTGCGGCTTGGCTGGTAGACGCGTCATCACCGAGCGGGACATCGCGCGAGCGCTGCGCGATGGCAGGAGATCGCTCGACGTGGGCAACGCGGTGGTGACGCCGAGCGCTCGGGATGCAGCGCACCGATCGGGGATGACACTGCGCGCGTCCTCCGCACCGGACACTCCCCCGGTCAGGCGCGGGGCTGCCTCCGCTCGCGGCTCGACGAAGAGGCCCGACACATCCCGTGCGGCTGCGTCTCCCGACCGCGCCTCGACCGCGCCGCGAACGCACCTCCGCGTCGCCCTCGGCGCCGATCACGGCGGCGTCGCGCTCAAGGATGCGATCGCCGCCCGGTTGCGCGAGCTCGGCCACGATGTCACCGACGTCGGCACGTCCGGCTCGACGCCGGTCGACTACCCCGACTTCGCGGTCGCCGTCGCGCGTCGCGTCGCCGCACACCAGGCGGATGTCGGCATCATGGTCGACGGCGCGGGGATCGGGAGCTGCATGGCTGCGAACAAGATTCCGGGCGTCCGCGCCGCGATGTGCTACGACGTCACGACCGCGCAGAACGCGCGCGAGCACAACGACGCGACGGTGCTCACGCTCGGCGGCGGGCTGCTCGGCGCGCGCCTCGCGCTCGCGATCGTGGAGACGTTTCTCGCGACGCCGTTCGCCGGCGGCCGTCACGCGCCCCGCGTCGCCAAGATTGACGCCCTCGACCAGTCCGGCTAACCTTGCATGAACGCGAGCTGTCAGCGGTCAGCTTTCGGCGGTCCGCCGGCCTGAGGCGCGGCGACGGCGCCCGCACGAGCTGCCGGATGGCGGCTTTCTTTTTTCTCCTCCCATGAAACGCGACGAAGCCCTCGACTACCACGCACGCGGCCGGCCGGGAAAGATCGCCGTCGTCCCCACCAAGCCCCTCACGAATCAGCGCGAGCTCGCGCTCGCGTACACGCCCGGCGTCGCCGAGCCGTGCCTCGCGATCCAGGCGAACCCGGAAGACGCGTATCGCTCCACGGCGAAGGGCAATCTCGTCGCCGTCGTCTCCAACGGCACGGCCGTGCTGGGACTCGGCAACATCGGCGCGATCGCCGGCAAGCCGGTCATGGAAGGCAAGGGCAACCTCTTCAAGCAGTTCGCCGACATCGACGTCTTCGACCTCGAGGTCGGATCCGAGGATCCCGAGGATGTGATCCGCTTCTGCCAGCTTCTCGAGCCGACGGTGGGCGGGATCAACCTCGAGGACATTCGCGCACCCGACTGCTTCCACATCGAGGAGACGCTGAGGAAGACGATGAACATCCCCGTCTTCCACGATGACCAGCACGGGACGGCGATCATCTCCGGCGCCGCGCTGCTCAACGCGCTGGAGATCGTCGAGAAGGACCTCGCCGAAGTGCGGGTCGTCTTCTCGGGCGCCGGGGCGGCCGCGATCTCGACCGCCGAGCACTACGTGCGGCTGGGCGTCACGCGCGAGCACATTCTCATGACCGACCGCGCCGGGGTGATCTACCGCGGGCGCGACCGCGACCTGGATCCGTACAAGGCGCGCTTCGCCGCCGAGACGAAGGCGCGGACGATCGCCGACGCGCTCGTCGGCGCCGACGTGCTGGTCGGCCTCTCGGCGGCCGGGGCGGTGACCGGCGAGATGGTCGCGAAGATGGCGCCGAAGCCGGTCATCTTCGCGCTCGCCAATCCCGTCCCCGAGATCCTCCCCGAAGAGGTCCGGGCGGTGCGCGACGACGCGATCATCGCGACGGGGCGCAGCGACTACCCGAATCAGGTCAACAACGTGCTCGGCTTCCCTTTCATCTTCCGCGGCGCGCTCGATTCGCGCGCGACGGAGGTGAACGAGGAGATGAAGATGGCGGCGACGCGGGCCCTCGCGCTGCTGGCGAAGGAGAACGTGCCGGATTCCCTCGCCGCGCTCTACGGGCTGCAACATGTCCGCTTCGGCCCCGACTATCTGATTCCCTTCCCGTTCGACCCGCGCGTGCTGCTGTGGGTGGCGCCGGCGGTCGCGTGGGCGGCGGTCGCGAGCGGCGTGGCGGGCGAGTTCATCGACCTCGAGAACTATCGCGAGCACCTCGAGGAGCGGCTCGGCCGCGCGCGCGGGATCATGCGCGGGCTGATCAACCGCGCCACGCTCGACCCCAAGCGCGTCGTCTTTCCCGAGGGCGAGGAGCCGAAGATCATCCGCGCCGCCCAGCAGTGCGTGGACGAGGGGATCGCGAGTCCGATCCTGCTCGGCAATCCGGAGGTCATCCGGCGCCTGGCGGAGTCGCACGGCATCTCACTCGCCGAAATCGAGATCGACGATCCCGCGACGTCGACGCGCCGGGAGCGCTACGCGAACTACCTGTTCGAGCGGCGGCAGCGAAAGGGGCTCAGCGTCGGCGAGGCACTCCAGCGGCTGTTCAGCGGCAACTACTTCGGGTCGTGCATGGTGGCGATGGGCGATGCGGACGCCCTCGTCTCCGGCGTCAACATGCACTACCCGGAGACGGTGCGCCCCGCGCTCGAGGTCATCGGCGCGCACCCCAAGGCGGGGATCGTCTCGGGGATGTACATGCTCGTGTTCGAGAAGCGGGTGATCTTCTGCGCCGACACCACGGTCAACATCGATCCGACGGCCGAGCAGCTCGCGGCGATCGGCTACGCGGCCTCGCGGATCGTGCGCATGCTGGGGATCGAGCCGCGGATCGCGATGCTCTCGTTCTCCAATTTCGGGTCGGTCAGACACCCGGAAGCGGAGAAAGTGGCCCGGGCGGTGCAGTTGCTCCGGGAGCGGGCGCCGACCCTCGAGGTCGATGGGGAGATGCAGGCGGATACGGCCCTGGACCCGGTGATTCTTCGGTCCACCTATCCGTTCAGCGCGTTGAAGGAGGAGGCCAACGTCCTCATCTTCCCGAACTTGAGCGCGGGCAACATCGCCTACAAGTTACTGGACCACCTGGGCGGGGCGACGGCGATCGGGCCGATTCTCGTCGGAATGCGAAAACCGGTGCACGTGCTCGAGCGCGGGGCCGACGTGCAGGAGATCGTCAACATGGCAGCCGTGGCCGTGGTGGATGCGCAGGGGCGCTCCCGCGGCGCCGGGCCGGCCTTCGCCGGCGGCGGCTGAGCAACGCAACCACAACGTCGAGGTGAAGGCATGGCCACACGGATGAGGACCCCCGCCGAGCATACGGAGCGCCAGGGCAGCGGCGCGCACGGGCTCGAGAAGCAGGGCCTTCGCCCTTCGGGTGAGGTACACCTGAATCTGGTCGCCCCCGAGCTGGCGCGGCACGCCATCCGGCGGGACGAAGCCGACCTGGCGGACATGGGCCCCCTCGTCGCCGTCACCGCGCCGCACACGGGCCGGTCCCCGAACGACAAGTTCGTCATCCGGGAGCCGGGATCCGAGCAGGATGTGGACTGGGGGAAGGTCAACCAGCCAATGTCCGAGGCCCACTTCGACGCCCTGCACGCCGACGTGCGCCGGTACCTCAACGGGCTGCCGGAGCTCTTCGTACAGGACCTCCACTGCGGCGCCCACCCGCGGCACCGGCTCTCCGTTCGCTACATCATGCCGAACGCATGGCACGCGTGCTTCGTGCGGAACATGTTCATCCGCCCCGAGTCGAGCGAGCTGCCGACGTTCGATCCCAACTTCACGGTGCTCCACGCGCCGGACATGCAGGCGGATCCCGCGAAGCACGGGACGCGCTCGGGGACGTTCATCGTCCTCAACCTGGCGAAGCGGATGATCCTGATCGGCGGTACGCGCTACGCCGGTGAGCTGAAGAAGGCGATGTTCACGGTCATGAACTACTACATGCCGAAGGACGGCGTGCTGTCGATGCACTGCTCGGCGAACATCGGCAAGGACGGCGACACGGCTCTCTTCTTCGGCCTGTCGGGCACGGGGAAGACGACGCTCTCGGCCGACCCCGACCGCAGTCTGATCGGCGACGACGAGCACGGGTGGGCCCCGGACGGCACGTTCAACTTCGAGGGCGGGTGCTACGCAAAGGTGATCAACCTCTCGCCCGAGGCGGAGCCGGACATCTACGCCGCGACCCAGATGTTCGGGACGATCCTCGAGAACGTCGTGCTCGATCCGGTGACGCGGAAGGTGAAGTTCGACGACCAGTCGATCACCGTGAACACGCGCGCGTCGTACCCGGTGCACTACATCCGCAACCACGTGCCAAGCGGGCGCGGCGGCCACCCGACGAACATCATCGTCCTCACCGCCGATGCGTTCGGCGTGCTGCCGCCGATCGCGCGCCTGACGCGCGAGCAGGCGATGTACTACTTCCTGTCCGGGTACACCGCCAAGGTCGCCGGCACGGAGCGCGGGGTGACCGAGCCGCAGGCGACGTTCAGCGCGTGCTTCGGCGCCGTGTTCCTCGTCTGGCATCCGTGGAAGTACGCCGAGATGCTCGGCCGGCTGATCGACGAGCACCGCTCGCGCGTGTGGCTGGTGAACACCGGCTGGACGGGCGGTCCGTTCGGCGAGGGC
>CAYLPM010000677.1:0-7053 GCA_964385525.1 uncultured Gemmatimonadaceae bacterium | reverse complement strand
GGCTCGGGCTACTTCGGCTGGCTCGACTGGTCGAGCTCCGGCGCGGGAATCCCCGAGCGCGCGCACGCCGACTTCACCGGGGTGTCGTTCGACGATCTGCAGGCTCTCGAGCGTGCCGCCGAAACGGCGGGTGACCGCCTCGCCGCGATCGTGCTCGAGCCGGTCGTCGAGCGGATGCCGTCGGAGGAGTGGATCCGCGGCGCGCGCGCGCTGTGCGACCGGCTCGGTGCGGTCCTGATCTTCGACGAGATGAAGACCGGGTTTCGCCTGCGCACCGGCGGCTATCAGGAGTATGCGGGGATCGAGCCGGATGTCGCCGTGTTCGGCAAGGCGCTCGCCAATGGCTATCCCCTGTCGGCCGTCGTCGGACGCGCGGACGTCATGGATGCGGCGAAGCACACCTGGATCTCGAGCACGCTCGCGAGCGAAGGCGTGGCGCTCGCCGCTGCCGAGGCGGTGATCGCGTGGCACGAGCGGGTCGAGGTGTGTGAGGCGCTGTGGGAGGTCGGGGCGGAGATGCGCGGCGGCGTGCGACGCGCCATCGAGGCGGCGGGCGTGAGTGGCGTGGAAGACGCAGGCCTCGATCCGATGTGGCTCCTCCGCTTCGACGATGCCGGCCGCGAGACACGCTTTCTCGAGCTGGCGGTCGAGCACGGCGTGCTGTTCAAGCGCGGAGCCTACAACTTCGCGGCGCTCGCTCACGACGACGACGCGCTGGTGGCGATCGAAGCGGCGGCCAGCCAGGCCCTCGTGGCTCTGCGGGAGGAGACCGGACGGTGAGCACCGCGCGGCTCGGCGGCGATGCACCGCTCATCGACATCCACTCCCATCTCTGGCACGCCGGCACCGGCCGCGGCGACTGGCACGCGATCAACCAGGCACGATTTCGCGCCGGCGAGCGCATTGGAATCGACTGCCACGTCACGTCCATCCTCGGCTCGTTCGGTCATGCGTCGCCGACGTACTTCCCATCGCCGGCGGACGTGACGGCGGGGAACGATGCGCTCCTCGCCATCGCCGCTGAAGAGGGCGATCGCGTGCGCATGTACGTCACGGTGAACCCGAACGAGACGGCGCACGCGGTGGCCGAGATCGAGCGCTGCACCGCGCGCGGCGCGATCGGGATCAAGCTCGCGGCCAGCCGACGCGCGGATGATCGGCTCCTCGACCCGATCGGCGAGCTCGCCGCCGAGCGCGGCCTCCCGGTCCTCCACCACATCTGGCAGGGCCGGCGACAGGAGTGGCCGGGTCAGGAAGCGTCCGATGGCGCCGAGCTCGCGCGCCTCGCCGAGCGGCATCCGAAGGCCGTGTTCATTCTCGCGCACATCGGAGGAGGCGGAGACTACCGCCACTCGTTCGCGGCCGTGCGCGATCACCCCAACGTGGTGCTCGATACATCGGGGAGCGGCGTCGATCGCGGCATGCTCGACGACGCGATCGAGGCCGTCGGTCCGTCGCGCCTCGTGTGGGGCGCCGACATCACGCTCGAGACGGGACTCGCGAAGCTGTGGGCGCTGGAGGCGATCGGCCTCCCGGCGGAGGCGATGGCCGACATCCGCTGGCGCACCGCCGCGAGGATCTTTCCGACGGACAGCTTCGCGGCGCTCGCGCGGCGCACGACCGCATCGCGCGCATGATTCCGGTCGACGTCAACACGCTGGTCGGCGCGTACCCCTTTCGGGAGATTCCGCATCCGGATCCGGAGGTGCTCGTCCGTGTGCTCCAACGCGAGCAGATCCGGTCGGCATGGGTCGGGCATCTCCCGTCGGCGTTCTGGCGCGATGCGCACGCCGGCAACGTTCGACTTTACGAGCTGCTCGCACCACACGCGCCGACGCTGCGTCCGGTGCCGACCATCCGACCCGACTGGCCGGGCTGGGAGCGAACGCTCGCCGAGGCACGCGATCGCGGGGCGCCGGCGGTGCGCGCGTATCCGCCGCAGTGGCGGATGGGTCCGCACGATCCGCACATGGCGGCGCTCGCGCGCGCGTGCGGAGATGCCGGCCTCGGGCTCGTCCTGACGGTCCGCTTCGAGGACGCGCGCCAGCGGCACTGGATGGATGGGGCGGGCGATCTCGGCGGCGCGGCAATCCGCGCGCTGGCGCGAGCCGCCGACGATGTCCGGATCATCGTCACGGCGGCCGGGCGAGCGCTGATCGAGGAGGTGCACTGGGGGCTCACGCCGGACGAGCGCGAGCGGGTCTGGTGGGATTTCTCCTGGGTCTGGGGTCCGCCCGACGACGACTTTGCACACCTGCTTCGGACCGTCGGCGCGGCGCGGTTCGTTTACGGCACCCAGTGGCCGCTCCGCCTGACGCAGAACCCGCGGGCGAACCTCGCGCTGCTCCCGGACGACGTGGCGAATCCGGTGCTCGCGGAGCCGGACGAGATCTCGCCGCGCGCTCGGCGCCCGGCCGGAGACCAGTCGCGCTGACCTGGCCTCGGTCGGCATCAGACGACCGCACGTTCCACGAACCGCGTCACGATCTCGACGTAGCGCGGGTCGGCCGGAAGATCGTAGTGATCGCGCTCCGGAAAGATGTGCAGCTCCGCGCCCGGCTGTGCCTGCGCGAGCCGCTCTGCGTGATGCGCTCCGACGTGGCGGTCCTTCGCCCCGTGCAGGATGAGGATCGGCAAGGCCAGCCATCGGATCCGCTCCAGCGGCCGCAGCATCGCATAGGGCGTGGGGATGATCGACTTCCAGACGTGTCGCATCACGCCGACCATGAGGGCTCCCGGGAGCCGGCGTGCGTCGAGCCACTCGCGCGTGATCTCCAGCGGGTCGACCGGCGCGCCGGCGACGATGATCGCGCGTACGGCCGCCACATCCTCCGCGGCGAGGATCGCCGCAGCGCCGCCCATCGAATGGCCGAAGATCACCAGTCCCGGTGCCGCCTCGGCGCGCCGTTCCGCCCAATGCAGCATCGCGCGGAGATCCTCCCGCAGATGGTGCAGGGAGGTGTATTGGGCCGGATCGCTCTCTCCGTGCCCGAGCGAGTCGTACACGATCACGTGATGTCCGGCCGCCACGAGCGGCTGGGCCCACAGAAGCATGTCGCCCGCGTGCGAGTGCCACCCGTGCGCGAAGACCAGGGTCGGCCGCGGCTCGTGCGCCGCGCGCACGAACCAGCCGCGCAGCGCGCCGTTCGCGCCAGGGATCTCGAATGCGCTCGCGTCGAGCCCGAGCACGACCGGGTTCCGCTGCGACCGTCGTCCTCGCGTGCGCAGGAACGCCAGCGCGTAGCGGCGTATCGCGAGGTAGCCCAAACCGATCAGCGCCAGCGTGCCGGTGATGCCGAGTGCGAGAGGTGAAGGCACGCGCGGAATGTACACGCTCAGCTCCGCCATTCCCTCTTGCGTGCTGCGGCCTGCCCTGACATCTTCACGGCCGGTGTCCCGCCTTGTGAAAACCTTCACAAGCCCGCGATCCAACCTCGCGCTCGAGGAAGGCGATGTCGATGAGGAGCAAGTGGGCAGCCGTCCCGGGGCTGCTCACCATCGCGGCCACGGCCGCGCTGCTGTCGGCCTACAGTGGTGCCTCCTCGCCCCAGGGGCGATCCCCGGAGCAGCCGATCGCGTTTCCGCACCCCATGCACGCCGCGGGTGCGATGAACATGAACTGCATCTACTGCCATTACACCGCCGACAAGTCTCCCACCGCCGGCCTCCCCGCGACCACCACCTGCATGGGCTGCCATGTCGTCGTCGGCGGCGACCGCCCCGAGGTCCAGAAGCTTCAGACGTACTCCCGCGAGCAGACACCCATCCCCTGGGTGCGCGTCCACAACCTCCCCGACTACGTCCAGTTCCCGCACATGCGGCACGTCAACGCCGGCGTCACCTGCCAGACGTGTCACGGACCGGTCCAGGAGATGATGCAGGTCTACCAGGCCGAGAGCCTGAACATGGGCTGGTGCGTCGACTGCCACATCCAGCAGCAGGCCTCCTACGACTGCGCCATCTGCCACCACTGATGCCAGCGCTGCCGCCGTATCCCACGCACTCGCCGGGAAACGAGTCCTTCTCGTCCGTGGATCGAGGACCGACTGAATGAGCACGCCAACGGGACCTAACGGCGTCAAGCGCCGCGAGTTCCTCAAAGTTCTCGGTGCTACCGGTGCCGCGACCGCCGCGGTCGGATGCGGGCAGGGCGACATCGTACGCATGATTCCCTATCTGGTCTCGCCGCCCAACACGGTTCCCGGCGTTTCCAACTACTACTCGACCACGTGTCGTGAGTGCAGCGCGGGTTGCGGCGTCATCAGCGAGACGCGCGACGGGCGATCGATCAAGCTCGAGGGCAACCCGGCCCATCCGCTCAATCAGGGCGCGCTCTGCTCCCGGGGGCAGGCGGCGCTGCAGGGTCTCTACAATCCCGACCGCTTCACCGCGCCGAAGATTCGTCGCGACGGCCAGCTCGTCGACACGACATGGCCGGAAGCGCTCCAGCTCTTCGGCCAGCAGCTCGCCGCGGCGCGCACCGCCGGCACGCTGGGCAATGCGGTCTTCATCAACCAGCACGAGCCCTCGAGCTTCGCGACGTTCCTCGATCAGTGGCTCGGCGCCTACGGCATCCCGTCCCACCTGAGCTGGGATGGAGAAGCCGACGTCGCGGCCATCGCCGCGCACCGTGCCGCATACGGCGTCGCGTGGCCGGCGCTCGACTTCACGGCCGCCAACCTGATCATCTCCTTCGGCGCGGACTTCCTCGACACGTGGGGCGCGACGGTCCAGCAGCAGCTCGCCTTCGCCGAAGCGCGCGCGCGGCTGACGCAGGCTCCGCGCTTCGTCTACATCGGCGCGCGGCGCTCGCTCACCGGTCTCAACGCGGATGAGTGGATCCCGGCACGTCCCGGGAGCGAGCTCGCGATCGCTCAGGCCCTGCGCTCGGGTGGCTCGTTAGTGCAGGCGGCGGAAGCGAGCGGCGTGAGCGACGAGGTGCTTCAGCGGCTGCGGACCGAGCTCACGGCGGCCGGTTCGAGCCTGCTGCTCGCGAGCGGACGTGGACCGAACGGATCCGACCTCGCTACCGAGGTCGCCGCGCTCAACACGGAACTCGGCAACGTCGGTCGCACGATCGTTCCGCAACGCGCCGCGGCCGGCTTCGAGCGCATCGCGCCGCCCGCCGAGCTGCTCGCCCAGGTGGAACGGATGCGCGCGGGGCAGGTTCCACTCCTGATGATCCGCGGCGTGAACCCGGCGTACGCGCTCCCGGCCGCCCTCCGCGTCGACGAGGCGATCGCCAACGTCCCGTTCAAGGTCAGCTTCTCGAGCTTTCCCGACGAGACGACGGTGCTCTGCGATCTCGTCCTCCCGGACCATCACGCGCTCGAGTCGTGGGGCGCATCACAGGCGGTGCCGGGTGTGATCTCGCTCCAGCAACCGGTGATGGATCCGGTGTTCGACACGCGGCAGACGGCCGACGTGCTGCTCGCAGTCGCCAAAGCCGATCCGGCGATCGCGGCTCGATATCCACAGACCGACTTCCGCAGCTGGCTGTTCGCGCAGCTTCCGGGGGGTGCATCCGCGGTCACCGAGTCGCTGCGCCTCGGGATCATGCAGGGCGACCTCGCGACGCCCCAGACGTCGGCGAGTCCGCTGCCGCCAGGGCCGCCGCCGCAGGCGATCGACCAGGGCGACGGTGACTTTCTCTTCGTCGTGTACCCATCGCCGGCACTCGGTGACGGCCGCGGCGCCAACAAGCCTTGGCTCCAGGAGCTCCCCGATCCCGTCAGCAAGATCTGCTGGCAGTCGTGGATCGAGATTCATCCGACGGCGGCCGCGCGGCTCGAGGTCGAGAGCGGCGACGTACTACGGGTCGAGACATCCGCCGGTACGATCGAAGCGCCCGCGTGGGTGTACCTCGGCATCCGGCCGGATACCGTGGCGATGTCGCTCGGCCAGGGCCACACGGCGTACGGGCGGTACGCCCAGAACACCGGCGTCAATCCGCTCGCCGCGATGCCCGCGGGGATCGATGCGCGGACGGGGTCGGCCGCGTGGTCGGTCGCCCGCGCGCGGGTGACGAAGACGGGGGAGTACATGCCGCTCGTCACCACGGAAGGGTCGGCGCGCCAGCACGGTCGCGGCATCGCGCGCGCGATGCTGCCGTCCGCGCTCAACGCGCCTGCGGAGGCCGAGGAGCACCACGGGGTCCCGGGCGCGCCGTCCACCGAATTCCTGCCCGGGCTTCGCTCGCCGATGGCGGCGGACGCCCAGGGTGATTTCGCGTCGCCGGAGACGCGCGACCGCGGGATGTACGACCCGGAGCATTGGAGCGGGATGGCGCGCCGCCGGTGGGCGATGACCGTCGACCTCGCGCGCTGCACCGGATGCTCGGCGTGCGTGACCGCGTGCTACGCCGAGAACAACATCCCGACGGTCGGCGCGGCGTTTCAGAGCCGCCAGACCGCCGGCGTGCCCGATCGGCCCGGTGGCAACATCCTGCGCAGCCGCGAGATGTCGTGGCTCCGCATCGAGCGCTACTACGAGGGCGGCGAGAACGCTGACGCCGACTTCGAGACACGGTTCGTGCCGATGCTCTGCCAGCACTGCGGCAACGCGCCGTGCGAGCCCGTGTGCCCGGTGTTCGCGACGTATCACTCGCCCGACGGGCTCAACGTGCAGGTCTACAACCGGTGCGTCGGCACGCGGTACTGCTCCAACAACTGCCCGTACAAGGTCCGCTACTTCAACTGGTTCGGCTACGGTGAGCAGGACCGGCCGCAGTACGCGTTTCCGTCGCCGCTCCACTGGCAGCTCAACCCCGACGTGACCGTCCGCGCTAAGGGCGTGATGGAGAAGTGCACGTTCTGCGTACAGCGCATCCGCGAAGCGGAGCACGTGGCCCGGCTGGAGGATCGCGAGATGCGGCCGGACGAGTTCACCGTCGCCTGCGCGCAGTCGTGTCCATCGCGCGCGATCGTCTTCGGCGATGCGGCCGATCCCGAGTGGTCGGTGGCGCAGGCGGTGAACGACGAGCGGGCCTACCACGTGTTCGAGGAGCTCAACACCTACACCGCGGTGGTCTACTTGCAGAAGGTCCTTCACCCG
>CAYLPM010000676.1:0-2273 GCA_964385525.1 uncultured Gemmatimonadaceae bacterium | reverse complement strand
CGAGGCCGGGCGCCGGCCGCACGAGCGGATCCCAGCGCGTCTGCCGCACGTCGGTGATGTTCTCGAAGTTGATGAATGCGCGCGCCGGACCAAAGCGCCGCTCGAACAGCGCGCCAATTATCACGTGCGACCGGCTGCGCGGGCGATACGGGTTGTTCTCGAGCGCCTGCTCGCCCGTGTAGTAGAACTCGAGGCCGATCCGGCCCCGATCCTCCACCTCGTACATCCCGACCACGCCAATGGCGTGTCGCGGGACGAGCGGCGCGTCGCGCCGGACATCGTCGTCCACCGAGAGCTCGGTCGAGCGGATGAACGTCCAGCTCGCCGTCACGTGCCACGGCTCTTCCGTGTAGCGGGCGAGCAGCTCGGCACCCGCGGTGCGCGTCGGCTCGTCGGCGTTGACGAGTCGCAGCATGCCGGGAAAGCCTGGCGGCTCGACGACCGCGATCGGATCGCGCACGAGGGACGCGAACGCCGTCGCCACGAGCTCGAGCTGCCCGAGCGGTCCGGTGAGATCGACCGATCCGGTCGTCGCGCGCTCGACACGCAGATCCGTCGGTGGAAGGAGCGGCGTCAGCCCGACCACCTCCGTCTCCTCCGTGAACGGTGTCGGTGCGAAGGTCCCGGTTCCCACCGACAGACGCGCCGTCCAGCCGCCCCACGAGCCCGCCTCGGGCGCGCGCAGCAGCGCGGACACGCGCGGGTTGGCGAACGTTCCGTACTCGCTGTGCACATCGACGCGCGCGCTCGCGGACAGCGAGAGCCACGCGGAGGGATCGGCGTCCGCCTGCGCGAAGAACGATGGGGTCGTGTACCGGTAGTCGAATGTCGCTGCGTCGTCGTTCGCGTAAGTTTCGCGCTGCAGCGCACCGCCCACGATCCACGACACTCGCTCGCGCGGCATCAAGAGCGCCGCCTCCGCGAACCACGTACGGTGGCGGTCGTCTTCCATCACGTCGTCGAAGCGGTGCTCGTGACGCTGCTCCATGGCCGATCCGCGGACCGTCAGCACGCTGCCGCCGACGAGCAGACGCCCCATGCCGCCGACATCCGCGCGCCGCGTCTCGAGCGCCTCGACGAACGACACGCCGCTCGGCGTCGATCGCCCCGCAAGCGTGCCGCCTTCGCGCGACTCGGTCGTGAATCCGCCCGTGAGAAAGACGCTGCCGCCGCGGTCATCGGACCAGAACAGCCGCGGGCGCACGACGCCCCGCCGATAGCCCGGCAGATCCGTCCAGGCATCGCCGTCGATGTCGCGCGCATCCTGATAGTGCGCGCCGCCGAGCACCGTGTAGCCCCATCGCTCCGATGCGGGTCCGGAGAGCCAGACCACGCCGTCACTCCCGCGCCGCGTAGTCTGATTCAGCAACAGCTCCCGCTCGTGTTCCTCGCCCGGACGCCGCGAGACGAGATTGATCACACCACCCAGCGCACTCGACCCGTAGAGCGCCGACGCCGCGCCCTTGATGACCTCCACCTGCCCGAGGTCCATCGGCGGGATCTGGAGCAGACCGAGCCCACCGGTCTGTCCGCCATAGAGCGGCAACCCATCAGACAGGATCTGCGTGTATCGACCACGCAGCCCCTGAATCCGCACGCTCGCGCCGCCGAGCGAGGGCGAGGTGGTCTGCACGCGAAGGCCGGACGTCTCGTTGAGCATCATCGCGATGTCGCCGGGCGTCATGAAGACCTTCTCCTCGATCTCTTCCTCCTCGAGCACCTCCACGCGGAGCGGGATATCGTCGATCCGCTGCTCGGTGCGGGTGGAAGTGACGACGATGCCCTCGAGCTCGCGGGATTGCTCGTCGAGCGTCACGACGACGGCGGTGTCCTGCGCCACCCGCAGCACGACAACCAGCGACTCGGGGGCGAAGCCGATGCGGCCGATGACCAGCGAATGACGGCCGGATGGCAGGCGGAGTGTCGCGCGACCCTCCGCATCGGAGCGCGCCGCGCTCGCGGCCGTTCGCACGGTGGCGGCCGAGAGCGGCCCTCCGTCGTGGCGGACGTCGACGCGCAGAGTGGCGAGGGAATCCGCCGAGCGTTGCGGCGGAAGCTGCGATGCCATCGCCGGCGACGACGACAACGCCGACGCGAGGAGGCCGGCGAGCGTCAGGAGCGGAACGAGGAGAGTGCGGGTGACGGCCATGGCGGGAATGTACGCGCGCCACCGGGCCCAGCCCACCGCCAGCCGCCGTATCCATCACGGCGCGCGTGGCTGCGTCGGGTCCGGGAGAATCTGGTGCGACGACGACGAGTGCCGGGCAGCGTCA
>CAYLPM010000675.1:0-1890 GCA_964385525.1 uncultured Gemmatimonadaceae bacterium | reverse complement strand
AGGCTCCACGGCGGTATCGGCGATGCTCGGCCTGCTGCAGCCGATGCGGGCAACCTTCTCCTCGCTCATCATCGAGCATGGACTGTTCGAGGGGAGATTCTGGCTGCCACGCGTCCAGATGTTCGAGGGGGAGGTCCAGATCGCCTTCGCCCGCCTGCCGGTGAAGTACGAAGAGCGGTTCGAGTACGCGAGCGTCAACGGCACATTCGATTCCCGGCCGGACATTCCGCAGCTGAGCCGCCACGAGCTCGATTCCCTGCGCGCGGATGCACTGGGGCTCGCAGGTGACGAGCGGCGTGCCTGGATGGATTCGCAGCGGCGAGCGTGGCTCCTCGCGTACAAGAGCGCGTGTGATTCGGGGGCGGTCGAACGCACGAGAGGGCACGACCAGCACGACGGACATCTCCCCGTGCTCGTTCGCATGCCGTGCGACACGGTCGCGTTGATGTCGTCGCCCGAGCTCCCGCCATCGATCTTCGACGCGGACGAGGAGCTCTTCACGCACCAGGACATGGAGCACGTGCGGACGATGCTCGGCTTCGGCGCGCAAGCGGGCTTCTCGCCGCAGCGGCCGAGCATCATCTACGGTCCTGGTCATGGGCTCCTCCGGTACAACCGTGTGGAGGGACTCTCGGCAGGCGTGGGAGTCCGCATGGAGCTCGGCGCGGGCTTTCGAGCCGACGCCCGGGCGCAGCTCGGAACGGCCGACCGCGAGCCGAATGCCGAGCTCGCGCTCGAGCGCTCAGACGGCATGCGATCGGTCCGCGTGAGCGGCTACCGCAGGCTCGCGGTCGCCAACGATTGGGGAACGCCCCTTGGCTTCGGTTCCTCGGTGAACGCGTTCCTCTTCGGTCGCGACGAAGGCTTCTACTACCGCGCGCTCGGAGCCGAGATCGTGGCCACCGGGACGCGCGACGCGCGCTTCGAGTGGCGGCTGTTCGCCGAGCGACACCGCGAGGCCGAGCGGGGGACCAACTTCTCACTCGCCAACGCGTGGCACGGACTCGAGTTCATCGAGAACATCGACGTCGACGAGGGTGACGTCATCGGAGCAGGTGCGCGCTTCACGCGAAGCGTCGGGGCGAACCCCGAGCGGCTTCGGCTGTTCGGCGATCTCAGGCTGGAGGGCGCCACGGGGGACTTCACCTACTTGCGCGGAGCGCTCGATCTCACGCTCTCCCGGTCGATCACGGACGATCTGGCGGGCGCGCTCACTCTCAGCGGCGGGACGACGACCGGCGACGTCCCGCTGCAGCGCCGGTTCTTCCTGGGCGGGACGCAGACGGTGCGCGGACAGACGCCGGGCACGAACGTGGGGCCGGCCTACTGGATGGCGCGGGCGGAGCTCGGAACGAGCTTCCTGGCGGCGCGGCCGGTGGTGTTCTACGACGTGGGCTGGGCGGGTGACCGCGCCGACTGGCGGCACCCGGGTCGGCCAATGAGCGGGGCGGGGGTGGGGGCGTCGTTCCTCGACGGGCTGGTGCGGCTCGATGTGGCGCGCGGCATCTGGCCCCGGGAACGATGGACGATGAACTTCTACCTCGACGCGCGCTTCTGAGACGAACGGCCATCCCGATCGGCTGCGCTCGGCCGCCGGCCCCGAATGCGTAAACCAGCAAGTCGCCAGGAGTGACTCGTGCCCTTCGGACGCTCGATCACCGCCGCGATCGCGGCCGCAGTCCTGCTCGTCGCCTGCGAGCCGTCATCTGCGCGGACGGCGTCCGCTCCCACCTCGCCGCAGGCTGCCGTCGACGATCTGCTCGACGCCGACCGCGCCTTCGCCGCCGCCAGCGCGCGCACCGACATGATCACCGTCCTGTCGTCGATGTTCGCGGCCGATGTCGTCATGCCCGTGCGCGGCGGAGGACTCGCGATGGGCTCGGTGGCGGC
>CAYLPM010000674.1:0-1607 GCA_964385525.1 uncultured Gemmatimonadaceae bacterium | reverse complement strand
GCGGGATGATCTCGGTCGAGATGCGGACGAAGGAACGGGCGGGCAAGGTGCTGGAGCGCGTGCGCGTGTTCTCGCTGGCGGAGTCACTGGGGGGAGTCGAGAGCCTGATCAGTCACCCGGCCTCGATGACCCACGCCTCCGTCCCGCCAGAGCGGAGGGCGCATCTCGGGATCACTGAGGGGATGATCAGGCTGTCGTGCGGAGTGGAGGATGTGGAGGATCTGCTGGCGGATCTGGAGACGGCGACCAAGGGATTATGAACGGCAACGTCGAAGCGGTCGGAACCGCGATGCCTCATCCTGCGTAGTGTTGCTGTCCCCCACCAGAGGCTCTCATGGCTGATCGTATCATCCTGACCCAGATTTCTTCCCGCGCGTGGGAGCATCCTGCCGACCGCGCGGCGCTCAACACCCTTCGCTCGCTACCCGGGTTCGATGAGGTCGTCCGCAAGGTCGCCGGCTTCATTGGCGAGCGCGGCGTGCGGCACCTCTTCACCGCCAACGCAGTCCGCGTGGGGCCCCGCCAGCGGCCCAAGCTCGACGACCTGTACTCCGAGGTCGTCGCGACGCTCGACTGGCCGAAGCGGCCGCAGCTCTACATCACCCAGACACCGCTGGTGAACGCCTGGGCCGTTGGATTCGACGACCCGTTCATCGTCCTCAGCTCCGAGATGCTGCGCATCCTCGACCGCGAGGAGCAGCGCTACATCCTCGCCCACGAGCTCGCGCACATCATGAGCGGGCACACGACCTACCGCACGATCGCGATCATCATCCTGTTCTTCGGCATGCGGAATCTGCCGATTCTCGCCGGGATGGCCCTGCTGCCGTTCCAGCTCGCGCTGCTGGAATGGTACCGGAAGAGCGAGCTGTCCTCGGACCGGGGCGCCCTCCTCGGCACCCAGGATCAGACGACCGCGATGCGGACGTTCCTCAAGCTCGCCGGCGGCGAGCGTTACGACGACGAGATCGACCTCGACGAGTTCATGGCGCAGGCCGCCGAGTACGAGGTGGATGAGAGCACGTGGGACTCTGTGCTCAAGATCCTCAACACGGCGTTCCGTGATCACCCCTTCCACACGCTGCGGGCCGCCGAGCTGCAGCGGTGGGTCCAGCGTGGCGAGTACACCGAGATCCTGAGCGGCAACTACCAGCGTCGCGACACCAGCGATGGCGACCGCCCGTTGACCGACGATTATGCCGACGCTGCCGGATACTATGGCCAGCAGGCGAAGCAGGCGTGGTCGACGCTCGAGGATACGCTGAAGCGAGCCGGGGATGCGTTCGGGGATGCGATTCGCGGGACGAAAAAGTAGATGACAGAGTTCGGGGGCAGCTCCAGGGGGATCCAAGCTGCGAGCCTGACAGCCGGCCAGCGTTCCAGCCGCGAGCCGCGGCGGAACTGCATTCGTCCGAGTTCGGTGGCGTCGATCTGGCAGGTGAGCCATCCGCTGGCGAGCTGGCAGGTCAGTCCTCCGCTGGCGAGCTGGCAAGCTGGCCCGCTGTCGAGCTCGCAGCTTGGATCCCGGCTGCCCGTCCCCGGACTCTCGAGCTCGGAGCTTGGATCCCGGCTGCCCGTCCCCGGACTCTCGCCTCACTCTTCCGCGC
>CAYLPM010000673.1:0-7443 GCA_964385525.1 uncultured Gemmatimonadaceae bacterium | reverse complement strand
CCATCCGGATTGAGCTGCGGCACGAAGACGAAGATCACGCTGTCGAGCAGCGGTTGCAGCCGGCCGACGGCGACGTCCCGGGCGAAGAGCATCAGCCCCTCCTTTCCTCCGGGCTCATCGCCATGAACCTGCGCGGCAATGAAGATGATCGGCTTTCCCGTCGCATGCGCTTCGGCCGGCGTCGTCACGGCCGGCCTGGCCACCGTGACGAGGAGCAGCTCACGCTTCTCCCTGCTCCAGCCGAGATGAAACGTGCGGACGAGCGGCGATCGCGCCTGCAGCCGGCGATAGAACGCCATGACCTCATCGTGCGACGAGAGCGACTCCCATCGGTTCGCCTCTCCCGGCGCCAGCAGGCCGACGTCGAGCGTGGACATCGGGACACCGCCGCAAGCGATCACCGCCAGCATGAGCGGTATCGCGAGGCCGTCGAGCGGACGGAATCCCCGGGTCATTCGCCTGCGCCGAGTCTCCTGGGAGCGAGCGCCGTCGCCGATCGACGTCACGGCACGACCGGAGCCGTGAGACGCCGGACGAGCCGGTAAATGAACTCCTGGCCCTCGTAGAACGATTGCACGGGTACCCGCTCGTTCATCCCGTGCGAGCCGGTCTCACCGTAGAAGAGCCCCGAGACGCCGTACGTCGGGATGCCCTCCATTCGGAAGTAGCGGCCGTCGGTAGCGCCGGTCCCCATCGTTGGGATCACGGGAACGCCCGGCCACATGGCCTCCGTGACCTCCTCGATCGCCTGGAGGATCTCGGGCGTGAGCGGCGATGTCGGATTGTTGCCACCTCGCCCGCCGCCGCTGACGTCGAGCGTGGGCACGTCGGCGACGGAGGCGAGCGTCTCCCGGACGTAGGCCGGGTCGTCGTCCGGATGCACGCGGCAGTTGACGGTCGCGCGGGCACGCTGCGGCAGTGCGTTCGATGCGTGCCCGCCCTCGAGCATCGTCGGCACGCAGGTCGTCCGCAGCATGGAGTTGAGGCGCGTATCGCGCGAGAGGACCGCGTCGGCCGCGCTGTCACGGGGATTCCGAAGGATCGCGCGCATCGCCGTCGCAAGCTCCGGATCGGCATTCTCGGCTTCGCGACGCAGGTATTCCCGGGTGACTTCGGTCAGCCGGATCGGAAACGCGAATCCGCCGACGCGCACGAGCGCCTGCGCGAGCTCGTTGATGGCGTTGTCCGGTCGCGGTCGCGAGCTGTGACCGCCGGGATTCAACACCTCGAAGCTGAAATTCTGGAAACTCTTCTCCGCCGCCTGCACCGTGTTCGCGACGCGGGCGCCCTTCTCGTCGAGCACTCCGCCGCCGCCCTCGTTGATCACGTACTCGGCGTTCACCCACTCGCGGTGCTGTGCGAGCAGGAGCCGGACGCCGTTGCTGCCACCGCCCTCTTCGTCCGCCGTCAGCGCGACGACGATGTCACGACTCGGGACGTAGCCCTCCTCCTTCATCCGGATGATGGTCGCCAGGTGAATCGCCGACTCATCCTTGTCGTCGGCGGTGCCGCGACCGTAGAAGACGCCGTCGCACTCGACGAGCTCGAACGGCGGGAGCGTCCAGTCCGCGGGATCCGCCTCCACCACGTCGATGTGCGAGAGCAGCAGGATCGGCTTGCGCGTGGAATCGCGGCCGCGGAGCCGGACGACGAGGTTGCCCTTTCGCGGTGCGGCAGCGACGACGAGCAGATCCCGTTCGGCGAATCCGGCGGCGAGCATTCGAGCCTTCATGGCTTCCGCGGCGCGCGTGTTGTCGCCCGAGCTGTTGGTCGTGTTGATCGCCACCAGCTCGGCGAGCAGCGCGCGAGAGAGATTCCGGTAGCGCTCCGGTGGGAGCGGTGCCGCACGCCCCGCCGGAAGCACGGCCGGGATCGGCGTCGCCGTGCGTGCCTGGCCGGAGACGCGCCGTGCCGGGACCGCGAGCGAGCCGACGGCGAGAGCAAGACCCACCGCGCCCATCAGCACGCGTTGCCGTGCCACCACCTGCGAACGCTTCATCGACTCCTCCGAACGGAACGTGGGTATGCACTCCTGACGACGCGACCCAATCTATCCGCCGGGACTGGGGCTCACCAGATTGACACGCGCGCATCGACCGCCGACGTCTCTGTTCCGGCACTCGCATCGAGACGAGGGCTTTGCGTGCGTCACCACGTTCCACCAACTTGCTTCGACGATGGGATCACCTGTCAGCGCCGCGACCAAGGTCCTCTTCCACGCCCGCGGGATCTCCAAGATCTACCACATGGGCGAAGTCGATGTCCACGCCCTCCACGAGGTGGATCTCGACATCTACGAGCGCGAGCTGCTCGTCATCCTCGGCGCGTCCGGCTCCGGGAAGTCGACGCTGCTCAACATCCTCGGCGGCCTCGACACGCCCACCAGCGGCACGGTCATGTTTCGCGACCGCGAGCTGACTGCCGCCGATGAGCGTCACCTCACCATGTACCGCCGCTTCAGCGTCGGCTTCATCTTCCAGTTCTACAATCTCATCCCTTCGCTCACGGCTCGCGAGAACGTCGCGCTGGTCACCGACATCGCGCGTACCCCGATGACGCCGGAGGAAGCGCTCGAGCTGGTGAACCTCACCGACCGGATGGATCACTTCCCCGCCCAGCTCTCCGGCGGCGAGCAGCAGCGCGTGGCCATCGCCCGCGCGGTCGCGAAGCGCCCCGAGGTGCTCCTGTGCGACGAGCCCACGGGCGCGCTCGATTCCGCGACCGGGCGTCTCGTGCTGAAGGTCCTCGACCGCGTCAACCGCGACATCGGCACGACCACCGCCATCATCACGCACAACGCCGCCATCGCCGGCATGGGCGATCGCGTCCTCCACATGCGGAGCGGCGCGATCGGCGAGATCGAGGTGAACGCCGCGCGCCAGGACCTGGACGAGATCGACTGGTGATCCGACTCCCCGCCATCCACCGCAAGCTGCTTCGCGATCTGCTGCGCCTCCGCGGACAGGTGATCTCCATCGGCGTCGTGGTCGCCTGCGGCGTGATGGCCGTCGTCGCCATGCGCGGGACGTACACGGCCCTCGATCGATCACGCACGACTTTCTACGAACGCCAGCGCTTCGCCGACGTCTGGGTTTCCGTCGTGCGCGCTCCCGAGTCGATCGGCGGCCGCGTCGCCGACCTCGGCGGTGTCGGCGTCGTGCAGACGCGCATCGTGGCGAGCGTCACGCTCGAAGTGCCGTGGCTCGTCGAGTCCGCGCGCGGCATGCTTGTGTCCATCCCCGATCGCGACGCGGCCCAGCTCAATCAGCTCTACCTCGTGAGCGGCCGACTGCCGGAACCCGGCCGCACCGACGAGGTCGTCGCCAGCGAACGCTTTGCCACCACCAACGGCCTCCGGCTCGGCGACACGCTCGGCGCCGTGATCGCGCAACGCTGGCAGCAGCTCCGCGTCGTCGGGGTCGGCGTCTCGCCGGACTATCTCTTCGAGATCGCCCCCGGTGATCTGTTTCCCGACAACGAGCGCTTCGGCATCCTCTGGATGCGACGTGGCGTCCTCGGGCCGGCCGCGGGCATGGAGGGCGCGTTCAACGAGCTCGCGCTGTCGCTCGCGCCGGGCGCGAGCCGCGCCGAGGTCATCGCCGGCGTCGACCGCATCCTCGCGCCCTATGGGGCGCTCGGCGCGTACGGGCGCGAGGACCAGTTCTCGAACCGCATTCTCCAGAGCGAGATCGAGTCGAACCGCGTCACCGGCACGGTGGTGCCCGCGATCTTCCTCCTCGTTGCGGCGTTTCTGCTCAACATCGTGCTGGCGCGGCTCATCGCCACGCAGCGCGACGAGATCGCGGTGCTCAAGGCGTTCGGCTACACGAACGCCGAGGTCGGACGGCACTTTCTTGGCTACGCGCTCGCCGCCGTCTTCCTTGGCGCCGTGCTCGGCACGGTGCTTGGCATCCTGGTCGGCCGGATGTTCATGGGGATCTACGAGCAGTTCTTCCGCTTCCCCGATCTCGCCTTCCGCGTCGACCTCCCGACCGCGATCGTCGCCATCGTCATCAGCGCTGCCGCCGCGGTGCTCGGCAGCCTAGGGGCCGTGCGCCACGCCATCGCGCTGCCGCCCGCCGAAGCGATGCGCCCCGAAGCGCCGCCGATGTTCAGCCATGGCCTCGTCGAGCGGATGACGCTCGGCCGCATCCGCTCGCCCGTCGTGCGGATGATCCTGCGCAACCTCGAGCGACGGCCCGCCCGGTCGCTGATGTCGGTGATCGGCGTGGCCTTCGCGGCCGCGATTCTCGTGGTCGGCCGCTTCTTCTTCGATGCCGCGACCTTCATGGGCGAGTATCAGTATCGCGAGCTCCAGCGCGAGGACGTGACCGTGCTCTTCGAGACGCCGCGCGGCACCGGCGTGCGGCATGACCTGGCGCGCCTGCCCTACGTCACGCGCGTGGAGACCTTCCGCTCGGTGCCCGTGCGCCTCCACGTCGCGCATCGCACGAAGACGGTCGCCTTGACCGGCGTCCAACCCGAACGGCGGCTCCGACGCATTCTCGGTCAGGACGGGCGTGAGGTCGTGCTACCGGCAGGCGGCGTCGTCCTGACGACCGCGCTCGCCGAGGACCTCGAGCTGGAGCCAGGCGACTCGGTGCTCGTCGAGATGCTCGAGGGGGCGCGGCGGCAGCGCGTCCTCCCCGTCGGGGGGACGGTGGACGAGCTGCTGGGGCTCTCCGCGTACATGGAGGCAACTGCCCTCGCGCGCTGGCTGGGGGAGACCCCGACGGCGTCCGGTGCGTACCTGCGCATCGCCGGTGATCCGACGCCCGTGCACGGGGCGTTGCGCGAGATGCCGATCGTAGCCGGGGTGAGCACGCGCATGACGATGCTCGAGAACTTCGAGCGGCAGCTCGCCGAGAATCTGCTCGTCTCGGCGACGATCTTCGCCGTGCTCGCGGCGGCGATCGCGGTCGGCGTGCTGTACAACGGGGCCCGAATCTCGCTCTCGGAGCGCGGTCGGGATCTGGCCAGCCTGCGCGTGCTCGGGTTCACGCGCGGCGAGGTCAGCGTGATGCTGCTCGGCGAACAGGGGATCGTGACCGCGGCCGGCATTCCGGTCGGGTGGTTGCTCGGGGTCGGCTTGTCGGCGATCCTGGTGCGGGCCCTGGAAACGGATCTCTATCGCTTTCCACTCGTGATCACCGCGACGTCGTACGCGTATTCGGCGGTCGTCGTGGTCGCGGCGGCGACGATGGCGGGGCTGCTAGTGCGGCGCCGGCTCAACCGGCTGGATCTCGTGGCAGTGCTCAAGACCAGGGAGTGAGGCGGGGATGACGAAACGGCGCAAGCGCATCATGACGGCCGCGGTGGGGGCGCTCCTCCTGGTCTGGATAGTCGTCGCTATGCGGCCTACACCGGTGGACGTCGACGCCGGCATCGTCTCACGCGGCCCGATGCGCGTCACCGTCGACGCCGAGGGGGAGACCCGCGTCGATGAGCAGTACACGGTGTCGGCCCCTTCGACCGGAGTCATCTCGCGCATCGAGCTGCGGCAGGGGGACAGCGTGCGCGCCGGCGCGATCGTGGCGCGCCTCACGCCGGTTCCACTCGATCCCGCGGCTCGCGCGCAGACTCAGGCGCAGCTCTCGGCCGCGGTCGCGATGCATCAGGCGGCGGAGACGGGCGCCGAGGAAGCGCGGCGCGTGCTCGAGCAGGCCCGGCGGACGGCCGAGCGCATCCGCGTGCTCTACGAGGCCGGTGGCACGAGCCGGCAGGAGTTCGATCAGGCGGAGCTCGCGCTGTCGAGCGCCGAGAGTGGATACGAGAGTGCCCGGGCGCGGGCGCGCGCGGCGGCGGCCGACGTCGAGTCGATCCGCGCGTTGCTCTCTCTCGGCACCGAGGGCGGCCGCGCGGAGGCGACACCGATCCGCGCGCCCGAAAGCGGCCGAGTGCTGCGCGTGCACGAGCGGAGCCAGCGCACCGTTCAGGCGGGCACGCCGCTGATCGACATTGGCGACCCCTCGGAGCTCGAGGTCGTCGCCGAGGTACTGTCGACGGACGCCGTCCGCGTGCACCCTCGCCAGACGATGCTGATCGAGGACTGGGGCGGACCGGACACGCTGCGCGCGACGGTGCGCACGGTTGGGCCGGGTGCGTTCACCCGGATCTCGGCGCTCGGCGTCGAGGAGCAGCGCGTGGAAGTCGTGGGTGAGTTGCGGAACCCGCCCCCGGCACTCGGCGACGGTTATCGAGTGACGGCGCGGATCATCGTCTGGGAGCGACCGACCGAGCTGCGCGTTCCGGTGGCGGCCCTGTTCAGGCGCGACGAGGCGTGGGCGGTGTTCCGGATCGAGGAGGACCGCGCGCGACTCCGCGCCGTACGCATCGGCGAGCGCGGTGCGGAGTGGGCGCAGGTGCTCGAGGGATTGGCGGAGGGCGATCGCATCGTGCTGTATCCGTCGGATCGGGTGGTGGAGGGCACGCCGGTCAGCGCGCGATAGCACTCCGCGCGAGGTCCACGACGACCTCCACGAAGCTCACTCGGGCATGAGCCTGGCCGGCATCGGAGTCGGCCGCATGATCTTGAAGATCGGGATGAGCGGTGGCCCCGCCTGCCGCTGTGCCCCCGGCCCGTCGTCGTCATCCGCCTCTGCTGCCGCCTCCGCGCGCTGGAGCGCCGCCTTCGGCAGCCAGGCATCCATCGTGTTCCAGTAGATCACGTTGTCGCTCGTCTCGGGCTCCAGCATGTGCGCCACCACCCGCCCCTGCATCTGCCCCGTCCGGACGACGAACGTACCCCTCGGAAAGGTGCGTGACGCCGTGACCACGTCGCCTACGGTGACGCGCGTCGCGGCAGCATGATTGTACGCCTGCTCGTACGAGACATCCGCGAGCGTGTACGCATCGACCTCCACGGTCATCGTGTCCTGGAGGATCTCCACCGCGATTTCGTGCCGGCGCAGCATCGCCACCGCGGCGTGCGCGTCCCGGGGAAGGAGATACGCGTAGGGCCGCGGCCGCACCTTGATGACGACCGGCCGCTTCATGAGACTGTCGCTCTGCACCGTCACGGGTCGACGCTGGTCTCCTTCGCCGACGCCGATCTCGTACGTGACGCGACGCTGTTCCGGTCCGTACTCCATCTCCACCACCACATCACCGCGCGCCGCCTCACCCATCTCGATCGTCTCCCGGCGCGCCGTCTGCACCAGCGACATCACCTTCTGCGCGTTCCGCTGCACGTACTGCCCCACCGTCAGGTAGGCGATCTGTCCGGACTTCACACCATCGACCAGCTCCTGGGATCCCGGAGACTCGAACAGGATGCCGACGCTGTTGGCGAAGCCGCCGTAGTTGCGCCCGATCCGCGCCTCCGATCCGCCCACGTTCCACCGCGTGGCCGTGCCGCGCTGGTAGTACCACGACTTGTACCCGGCCGCCGCGAGGCGCGCATCGATCTCAGGGAAGATCTCGCGGTCGCACAGCGCGGCGATT
>CAYLPM010000672.1:0-3631 GCA_964385525.1 uncultured Gemmatimonadaceae bacterium | reverse complement strand
GCAGCGACCAGCCGATCGGGGCGACGGGAGGTGGCTCGCCTACCCTCCGATCAGCACGGTGAAGCACCCCAGCACGATCGTCCCGCCGTGCGCGGTCATGTCACCCATGCGCGCCGCGGGCATCTTTCCGATCAGTACCGTGGCCGATCCCTTCACGATCACGTCGGGCGGACCGACGCACACCGCCATGTCGGTCATGCGCGCGGCCGGCAGCTTGCCGATCAGCACCGTCGGGCATCCGGGCGGCAGAATCGGCCCGCCGACGTGCGGCACCACTGCCGTCACCATCGGGCAGACGTGCATGTCGGTCACGCGTGCGGCTGGCAGTCCCATCGGATGTCTCCTCGGTCAGTCGTGCGTCAGGCCTTCGGTGCAGGCGCGCCCCACGCGCCGACGCGCGCCGCGACGTCGAGCCCCTGCTGCAAGAACGCCGTGTACTTCTCCGCCGCGCGCTCCGGCTCCCCCGTGACGGCCGCCAGCATGACTCCCCCGGTGACGGCGCGGGCCGTGAGGTGCTCGCCGGGAGGCGTCGCCGGTGCTTCGGGCGGCGCGACGCTGCCGCCGCTGAAGAACGCCGCGAGCCCCGCACACCCGGCCGGCGTGCCGAGATCCGCCGCCTCCGCCGCCTCCATCGCCGCCCGACGATTCGCGTCGTCGGGATGCGCGATCCACCGCTCAGTCGCCGCCAACGCGGCGGCGATCTCCGGCGGCGGGGTCTCGCCGGCCGCACGGCGTGCGCAGACCCAGGCCCACCATACCGCTTCCCGCCTCGGGAGCGCGTGCGCGATCAGGCGCACCGCATCCTGATACTGCTCGCGCGCCATCAACGTCTGCACGAACTCGCCTGGTTGCGTCGCTGCTCCGGCGCGCAGCAGCGCGCGCGCCTGATCACTCACCTGCGCCGTGACGCACAGCGCCGCGAGTCCCGCGGTCGCCGGATTCGCAGGCGTGATCGGAGGTGTGTCCATCGCTGGTGCTCGTCCAGCCATGATCGCGCGCTCCCGTTCGGGTGATCCGTCAGTTGATCATGGTGATGCCGCCCTTGGCCTGCAGCATCGCGTCGCCCTTCACCGTCGTCATAAGGCCCTTCACTTCCGCCTGGATCTGCGCGTCGACCTTCACCGTCATGCCCTTGATCGTCACGCCCATCTGATCGATCTTGATGCTGCTCTGTCCCACCTTGAACTCGATCGACTGCATCGCCTCGGTCGCGCTCTTCCCGAGGTTCACCTTCGTGGTCTGGTTTCCCATCTTCACGACCAGCTCCTGGTTCCCCTGGTCGAGCGTGATGACCTGGTTGCCCTGCTTCAGGGTGACGGCCTGGTTCCCCTTGATCGTGACCGTCTGCTTGCCGCTCGAGATCTCCAGCACCTGATCGCCCTTCTCCACGGTCGCCGTGTCGTTACCCTCGCTCACCGTGCGGGTGTCATCGTTCTTGATCGTCGTCGTGCGGTCGTGCAGCACCTCGCGCACCTCATCGTTCTCGACCTCGATCTTCAGATCCTTCTCGGCGTGCAGCAGGATCTCCTCGCTCCCCTTCTTGTCCTCGAATCGCAGCTCGTTCGCGTTGTCGGCGCCGCCGCCCTTGCTGCTGCGTGAAAGGACGCCGCTCTGCGTCTGCATGTCGGGCAGCTTGTACGGCGGCATCTGCTCCCCGTTGTACACGCTGCCGATGATGATCGGCTGATCGGGGTCGCCTTCGAGGAAATCGACCACCACCTCCTGGCCGATGCGAGGGATGTGGACGGCCCCCCACTGCTTCCCCGCCCACGGCGTGGCGACGCGCACCCAGCACGAGCTCGCCTCGTCCTTCTTGCCGACGCGGTCCCAGTGGAACTGGACCTTCACGCGGCCGTACTTGTCGGTCCAGATCTCCTCGCCCTTCGCCCCGACCACCGTCGCCGTCTGCGCACCGCGCACCCGCGGAGCCGGCGTGACCCTCGGCGGCCGGAACGGCACGTCGTGCGGGATCGCGAAGAACTCGTTGCGGTAGTCGAACCCCGCCTCCTCGCCGCGACCCAGCAGGCCGCCCTGGCGGATCGAATGCCGGACGCTGGTGATGTGGTACTTCGCGTTGAGGCTCCGGCGGTAGTGGCCGCCGATCTCCGTCAGCGCGCCGGGTCGCAGCGCGCGGCAGCTGCTCTCGCCGCGCACGATGTGCCGCGAGACTTCCTGCTCCTCCAGGCGCACCAGCGCGCGTCGCTCGCCGACGTCGTGCTGCTGATAATGGCCGGGATACTCGTACAGCTCGTACTTGTCGTCGCCCGACGATCGGAGCAGCTGCGACGACGGCTGAAGCGGATTGTAGTCGGTGTGCGTGACCTTGCCCGGGCGCATCCGATGATCGCTGTGCAGCGTCATGACCACGTCCTGGGCCTCCCACCCCACGCCAGCCGCGGCCATGTGAATCGACTCGGCCCCCTTCGCCGGCTTGAGCAGCGTCGGATGGTCCGAGAGGACCAGCACGTGACGGTCCTTCTCGTGCTCGATGAAGTAGTAGATCCCCTCATCCTCGAGCAGCCGCTGCACGAACGCGAGATCCGTCTCGTTGTACTGGACGCAGTACTCGCGCTTCTCGTAGGTGCCCTTCAACCGCAGATCGAAGTCGCTCTGCCCGCGATCCTTGAACACCTGCTCGACGATCTCGGGCACGCTGACCTTCTGGAAGATCCGGCAGTCGGAATGAAAGCCCAGCAGCCACGGCCAGGCGACGATCTCCGCCGAGTAGGCCGTGTGCTTGTGCTCGCGCTCGCCCTGCGCAAAGCGGCTCACGATGCCGTGAAAGTACCGGTGCCCGCCGGCCGCCGATTCCACGGCGACCGACACCGCCGAACCGAGCATGCGTTCGGCCGGGATCTGGGGATCGGCTGCCAGCATCTCGAGCGTGAACAGCGGGAGCGTCGAGACGCTCTCCTCGCCGTAGAAGCCCAGCAGCAGCAGCTTGTCCGCGCCGAGGACCGTCTCGATCGTCAGCGGGCGCGTCGCCTGCGTGTAGGTCGCCATGGGCGCCTCGTGCTCAGGGGTGAACGACCCGCTCGCTGCCCGGGTCGCCGAGTGCCGTGCCCGGCGCGTGCGGCGGTGCGCCGACTCCCGGCTCGGCCGCGCGCGCGATGTCCCGTGACCGATCGCCCACCGCGGGCGCCGGCCACGTCGTCTCCTCATCCGAATCCGCGGCCCGGAGCCGGTACTCGAACGTGCCCGCCGTCCCGACCGCCACGCGCACCATCTCCAGCCGCGTCCCGGCCACCACGGTCTCGAGCAGCATCCGCGAGATCTCCGGGAGCAGCGTGTTCGTGAGAATGTTGTCCACGTTCCGAGCGCCGCTCTCCACCTCCGTGCATCGCGCGGCCACCGCATCGATCAGCGCGTCGTCGTAGGCGAACGTGATGCGGTGCGTCTCCTCCAGCCGGCGCTGCACCTTGCCCAGCTTCAGCACGATGATCCGCTTCATCGCCTCGTCGCGGATCGGGAAGAAGGGAATGATCACGGTCCGGCCGAGGAACGCGGGCTTGAACGTCTTGTCGAGCTCCGGCTTGAGCGCCTTCACCAGCCCTTCCGAGTCCGGCATCGTCTCGGGGTCCGCGCACAGCGCCATCAGCGTTTCGGTGCCGGCGTTCGTCGTGAGGATGAT
>CAYLPM010000671.1:0-2786 GCA_964385525.1 uncultured Gemmatimonadaceae bacterium | reverse complement strand
GCACCCGCGGCGACCGAGATCATGCTCCACGAGCCGGACGCGGGTGCGACGTGGGGCATCCGCTCGAGCGCCCGACAGTCGCGCAACCGCGCGTCGAGCCTGGCGGCGAAGTCGGCTGACGGCTGGATGCTCGGGACGTTTCGGAAGAGAAGCAGACTGCGCCGCACGAGCATGTCGTGTCGAGCGCATGGGGCGCACTCGGAGAGGTGGCACTCCATGGACACCATGTCGATCCCCGGGAGCAGGTCATCGACGAAGGCAACGTGATTCTTGCGGAATGCGCGACAATCCATACGGTGTTTTTCGGGGGAAACGGGTTCGGAACAGGGTACCCGAGAGGCCCCCCCGGGTTCCGGACTCCGCCCCGTCCGTCCGGACGCAAAAGGGGAGTGGAAAGCCAGGCTCTCCACCCCCCCCAGAGTCCCGATTCCGGCCCGTCAGCGGCCTGGACGCGTCCTCAATCGAGTGACGGCTCGATGATCGCCGCGAAGGACGTTCTCGCACGGTTGAGCCGCGACTTCACCGTTCCGAGGTTGCACGCCGTGATCTCGGCGATCTCCTCGTAGGACTTTCCCTCGAGCTCACGCAGCACGAAGACCTGGCGGTGGTGCTCGGGCAGTTTCGCCACGGACTCCTCGACGAGCGCCCGCAGGTGCCGCTTCCGGTACAGATCGTCCGGACGGGATGTCGCGTCCTCGAATTGCAGCGGTCGATCGTCGTCCTGCCAGTTCTTCCGGATCGTCTGAAAGAGCACGAGCGGATTCCTCGAGCGGTTCCGCAGCTCGTTCTTCGCCAGGTTCGAGGCGATGGTGTAGATCCACGTCGAGAACTTCTTCGAACGATCGAACCGGTGCAGATGCCGGTAGACCCGGATGAACACCTCCTGCACGAGATCCTCCGCCTTCTCCCGATCGCCGATCGTGCGGTAGACGAAGTTCAGCAGTCTGGTCTGATAGCGCTCGACGAGCTCCTGGAATGCCCGCTCCTCACCCGTCAGGAAGACCCCCACGACCTCTGAGTCATCCATCGCGCGCAACCGCTCCCGAACCGTCGCTTCCCGCGATGGCTTCATTTGCTTCAGCGCGACGTCACCCATTGTCCACTCCCCCCGTACTGCAAAAGGGTATAGTTGCCGACAGAGCTGAGACCTGTGCCTGCCCTCCTGTCCGTGAGTTCCACTACTGGTTATGGCACGTGCCGTTCCCTTTCGACGCGATTGGGCCCGAATCTGCTAAGTCGTGCCCCTACTTCAGTTTCAGCTGAATTCCATCGACTGTAATATACCGAATCCAACCCGAAACGTCCACTTTCCGTGACATCGGTTTGGACACGTTGTCGCGCGGGCTGCCGGACCTCCGCCGCCGTCCCCCGTCGCGCTACTGTTGAGTGTGTCAGTAACCTGCTGAAGGGCGCGATGATGCACCCGCTCGTGGCCGCCGCGCAGTGACGACCGTTACCACCACTCTGCTCAACGTCCGGCTCGGTATCCGGCCGCGAACAGCAGCCCCACGAGCGTCTTTCCGTCCTTGATCTCCCCACGTTCCACGAGCTCGAGGGCACGGGACAACGTCATCGTCTCGACTTCGATGAACTCGTCGTGCTCGTGCTCCGTCACGCCCTGCGTCAACCCGACCGCTAGAAAAAGGTGGATTCTCTCGTCGGTGAAACCGGGCGTCGAGTACATGGTGATCATGTGTTCGACACGCGCCGCGGTGCATCCGGTTTCCTCGGCGAGCTCGCGCCGCGCACAGGCGGCTGGATCTTCCCCGGGGCCCAGCAACCCGGCAGGGATCTCATAGAGATAGGACTCCGCGGCGTATCGATACTGCTTCAGGAGGAGGACCTGCGGATCGTTCCCCGCGGGATCGCTCAGGAACGGCACGACCGCGCTCGCTCCCGGGTGCCGGATCATCTCCAGTTCACCTTCCTCGCCGTTCGGAAAGCGGACCCGGTCGATGTCCAGGTTCAGCACTCTTCCTGTATGGACGCGCCGGCTCGAGATTCTTGCACTGTCGGTCATCGGCTCTTGCTGGTCGAGGACGCGGGCGCCGACCTGGTCGGTCGATCCGGACGATCTCTCATCCCGTTGGCAGCCCTGTCGCGTCGTACACCGCGACCGGGCCGAACGAGAGCCGCTCGAGCGGCTCGCGCACCTCGCGAGGATCGCCGACGACCACCACCTGCAGCGCGTCGGGCTCCAGGTGCGATCGCGCCGCCGTCAGCACATCACCGCACGTGACCGCCCGGATGTGCGAACGATAGGTGTCGTAGTAGTCGTCGGGCAGATCGTAGACGACGAGACTCCCGAGCGCCGATGCGATCGCCGCGGTCGTCTCGTAGCGAATCGGGAACACGCCATCGAGGTAGCTCGTCGCCAGCGAGAGCTCATCTTCGCCGATCTCACCGCCACGCAGGCGATCGATCTCGTGCAGGACTTCGCGCGCGGCCGGCTCGGTCACGTCGCTCTTGACCGCCGTGGAGACCACGAACGGTCCGGCCTGTCGGCGCCAGTCGAATTCCGAGAACGCCCCGTACGTGTACCCGTGCACCTCTCGCAGGTTGAGATTGATCCGCGAGGAAAACAGTCCGCCGAGCACCGCGTTCATCACGACGATCCGGAAGTAGTCGGGGTGCGTCCGCGGCACGCCGGGGTGACCGATGCGAAGCTCCGACTGTGGCGCATCCTCCTTGGCGACGAGATGAACCGCCCGCGAGCGCCGCGCCGGGGCGTCGCTCGTGAGCGCGATGGAGGGTCGCGCGCCCGTCCATCCACCGAACGCGGCGGC
>CAYLPM010000670.1:0-1751 GCA_964385525.1 uncultured Gemmatimonadaceae bacterium | reverse complement strand
ATCGAGAAGATGGTGCGGGCGACCAGCCGCAAGCTGAGCGCGCAACCCAACGCCGGCATGCCGCGCGACGTGGGCGGGCGCAGCATGTACATGGCCAGCCCCGAGTACATGGCCAGCTACGCGCGCCATCTCGTGCAGGCCGGCGCGAAGGTCGTCGGCGGCTGCTGCGGGACGACGCCCGAGCACATCCGGGCGATGGTGAACGGCGTGCGTCCGCTCTCGCCACGGCATGCGTCGGTCGTCGAAAACCGGACGCCGGCCGAACGCAAGACGAACGGCGGCAAGACCACCGCCGCGGAAGGCGTCGAGTCGGTGCCGCTCGCCGAGCGCTCGCGGTTCGGCGCGAAGATCGCCGCCGGTGAGTTCGTCACCTCGGTCGAGATCGTCCCGCCACGCGGGGTCGATGCGACCAAGCTGATGACGGACGCAGCGGCGCTGAAGGCCGCCGGCGTGGACGCGATCAACGTCCCCGATGGTCCGCGCGCGCAAAGTCGCATGGGCGCCCTCCTCACGAGTCTCCTCATCGAGCAGCGCGTCGGGATCGAGACGGTCACGCACTACTGCTGCCGCGACCGCAACCTGCTCGGCATGCTGAGCGACCTGCTCGGTGCGTCGGCAATGGGGCTGCGCAATCTGCTGATCATTACCGGCGACCCGCCGAAGATGGGCCCCTACCCGGACGCGACCGCGGTGTTCGACGTCGATGCGATCGGGCTCACGAATCTCGTCAGCCGGCTGAATCACGGACTGGATCCCGGCGGCCACTCGATCGGAGCGCCGACGCGCTTCGCGATCGGCGTCGGCGTGAATCCGGCGGCGATCGATCTCCCGCACGAGATCCGCCGCTTCGAGTGGAAGGTGGATGCGGGCGCCGAGTTCGCGATCACGCAGCCGGTGTTCGATCCGGCGCAGCTCGAGTCGTTCCTCGAGCGGATCGCTCACGTGCGGATCCCGGTGATCGCGGGAATCTGGCCGCTGGTCTCCGTGCGCAACGCGGAGTTCCTGGCGAACGAAGTGCCCGGGGTGACGGTGCCGGCCGAGATCATCTCGCGGATGCGGACGGCGAACGAGCAGTCGAAGGAGCGGGCGGTGGCGGAGGGTATCGCGATCGCGCGCGAGATGCTCGAGCGCGTGCGGCCGGTCGTGCAGGGGGTGCAGGTCTCGGCGCCGTTCGGGAAAGTCGAGTTGGCGCTGGAGGTGTTCAGGGAGACGCTGGCAGGGAAGGCGGTGCCGCAGACGGCGGCGTGAGGACGCTGCGGTCAGCTCGCCGCCGCCACCTGTTGCTCCGGTGAGCGCACTCGAAGCGAACCGGCGTCCGCGTTGACGGCGAGCTCGCCCGCGCGCAGGCGCGCGATCGCGGCTTCGGCGCCGACCACTGGCACCTTCGACGTCTGGCAGCGCAGTCGAAACTCCGAGGTCGCCGCCACCGCGTACGTCGCCGAGGCGAGAACCGCGCGAACCGCCGGTTCGTCGGACGAATCCACGTAGCGGACGCCGCCCGTCGTCGGCCCGACGCTCTCGACGATCGGATCGAGCAACCGGTCCACGAGCCGTCTGAGCGAGAATGGTAGCACCAGGACGACCATACCGGACGCGCTCGCGCGATACGCTGCCTCGAGCAAGTCGATCGGAAGCCCGGCTTCCGTCGCGTTCGCAAGCTCGATGACGGTCCTGGATCGCATTCTCGAACCTCGGGATGGGGGCTTGGGCGGGGGTAGGCCTCTCGTTCTTCGCGTGAACGCAGTGCAACG
>CAYLPM010000669.1:0-1967 GCA_964385525.1 uncultured Gemmatimonadaceae bacterium | reverse complement strand
TGCGCAGGAGATGTCCGAGCGGCCCGCGCGCGAGCCGGTCGTCGGGCTGTCGTGCGAGGGGTGCGAGGCGGTCTTCGCCATGGGGCCGCACGCGGTGGGCTTCACGCTGATCGAGGCACTCGACTCCACACGTGCCTTCAGACCTCTGCGCGACTTTCGCGGCCGGCTCGCCGCGGAAACGGCTCGGCCGGTCCAGATCTCGGTGTGGTATCCGGCGCAACCGGTGCGCGGCGCGAACGGAATCCCCGCCGGCGACTTCCGGCTCCTCACGCATCGCGAGCTGGAATTCGACAAAGCGCTGCCCGCATCCGACACGGCCCGGCTGCGAGCCGGGTTCATTCGTTCCGCGATCGCCGCCGGCACGGACTCCGGCGCCGCCGCGCGGCTGTGGGATGAGCCGACGCCCGCCGTCCGCGATGCACCTCCGCTCGCCGGTCCACACCCGACCGTCATCTACTTCGGCGCGCTGGGCGTCAACGATCCGCTGCTGCCGGCGTACCTCGCGAGTCACGGATTCGTCGTCGCGGCGTTCCCATCGAACGGGCGCATGACCGACGGCGCGCTCGAGTACACACCGAACGCGCTGACGCTGGAGACGAGCCTGAACGACGGCGGATTCGTCCACGCCGTGCTGCGCCGGCTCCCCTACGCCGACGCCCGCCGACTGGCCATCGCCTCGTTCAGCGGCAGCTCCCTCGCCGCGCTGCTCTGGGTCATGCGCGACATGCAGGCATCCGCCTACATCTCGATCGAGGGCTGGGAGCGATATCGCCGCGGCGCGGACATCATCGCCGGCTCCATTCACTACGAGCCGCACCGCGTCCGCATCCCCATGCTGCTCATCGAGCGTGCCCCGGATGAGACGTCGCCGCAGTTCGCGAAGGTTCCGGACGTCGTGGGCGCCCTCCCCTACGCGACCATCACGCGCCTGGCGTTCCGCGACGCATCGCATGGAGACTTCCTCTCCCACGTGCCGTTCGGTCACACGCCACGTCAGCCGGACATCTACCGGATGTCGGCGCGCACCATCCGGTCGTTCCTCGAGTCGACGCTGATGAACGATGCCGGGGCCGCGCGCGAGCTCGCGACGCTCGCGCCCCCGCCCTCGGATCCGCTGTTCACCGTGCGCCGCGTACCGGGCATCGGTCCCGTGCCCACCGAGGAGGAGCTGTATCGTCTGGCCGAGACCGATCCTGCGGCCGCCGCGTCGGCGTACCGCGATGCGAGCCGCACGGTCCCCGGCGGCGAGTTGTTTCGGGAGCCGGTGCTGACCCGCGCGGCGATCTCCGCGCCGACACCTGCCGCGCGAGTCGTGATTCTGGAGATCGTCGCCGACGCCTACCCGGTGTCGACCGCGGCGCGATTCCGGCTCGGACAGGCGCTGGCCGAGGCCGGCCGCGGCCCCGAGGCCATGGCGGTTCTGCGCCGCGCGCTCGAGATTGTGGAGGACGATCCCTCCCTCGACGACGAGGCGCGCACCGCGTGGCGCGTGCGGATACGCGCCACGCTGGAGGAGCACCGAGATGCCGGCCAGGCTTCCGCCGGTGCGCCTCCCTGAAATCACGACCGACTCACCGGAGTACCGATGACGCGACCCGGCTGGATGCCCGTCCTCTTGTGCGGCCTGCTGCTCGGCGCAGGCGGAGGACTCGTGCTCGCGGAGGCTCGCCAGGCCGAGGCTGCCGAGCGCTCGCTCTACGTCATGATGTACACGACGGGCCCGGGCTGGGACACTACGCTCGCGCCGAACGCGCAGAAGCACTTCGATGTCCACTCCGCCAATCTCGCCCGGCTGCGGCGCGAGGGGGCGCTCGTCGCCGGTGGCCGCTTCGGGCCGTGGGGCCTGATCCTCGTCGAAGCCGAGGACGAAGCCGCGGCGCACGCGATGTTCGCGCCCGATTCGTCGCTGAGCGCGGGGACGTTTCGCGGTGAGCTGCATCGGTGGACGACCATCTACAATGGGTCGG
>CAYLPM010000668.1:0-1651 GCA_964385525.1 uncultured Gemmatimonadaceae bacterium | reverse complement strand
GGGCGCGCGCGGGCGCGACATCCTGCTCCAGTTCCTGTGGGAGTCGGTGGCGATCACGTTTGCCGGAGCGGCGGTCGGCGTGGTCCTGGGGCTGGTGGGCGCATTCGCGATCACGGCGGCTCTTCGAGAGCTCGCCGCGGTGGAGCTTCATGCCGGGTTTTCGTGGAGCACGGTCCTGACGGCGGTGCTGACAGCCGTCTCGGTCGGACTGGCGTTTGGCACTTACCCGGCGCGGCGTGCGGCACGACTCGCGCCCATCGATGCCATACGATACGAGTAGTCTTCCTCCCGGAGTGAAAGCGGGCCAATGACGCACGGCTCAGAGCTGCGACCGTCGAGAAGAGGGAGGACTGCGCCGACACCGCTGTCGACGGTCAGCCCGCGGCTGATGGCCTCGCCAACGGCGAGTCGACCTTCCTTTCAGCCGGCACTCCGCTCCATCTGATCCCGGGCTTCGAAGCCACCGAGCGCCTCGCCGCCCAATGGCAGGGCGAGTGGGAGGTGCTCCGCGTTCGCTGAGCCGTCGAGGCGGTGAGCATCCGGCCCTGCGGGCGGCACGGATCGATGTTCCTGGGGTTCGATTGGCCGCGTCCGGTCGTCATACGCGGACGGGGCTCCGATGTCGGAGCCCCGTCGTACATGATTCATCGCGAGTGATGATGCCTCCGTCGACCGGAATCTCGCGCTCGGAACCATTCCCGAGGAGTCTACGAACCGCCAGCCCCCGCAATGACCCGACGGAGGACATCGAGAGCGTGCGCGCCGATGAGTACGGCCCGCGGATGCGCATTCGCCGCGATCGCCCGCTCCATTTCCGCGTGTCGCGTCCGCACGGCGTGTGCGGCCCGCCGCAGTGCGGTCACATCCTCGCCTGCCTCATCCCGCGCGGCGATGATCGCGTCCAGCTCTGCCAGTCCGCTCTCCACCGCCGCCGCGAGCCGGGTCGCGACCTGTGGCCCGAGGACGCGCACGATGATCCGCGCCGCGTAGAGATTGGCCTCGTGCAACTTCCGGCGGGCCGTCACCGCATCGCCGCGCTGACGTGCCTCGCGTGCCTCGACGAGCAGTTGGTGGAGCGGCGCCAGCATCCGGCGCGCCGCGGCATCCCCCTGCTCCTCGCGGACGCGCTCGACGGCCTGGTGCAGCAGTCGCTGAAGGGTCGAAATCCGTGCGTCGTCCGCGCGCGGCACGGCGTCGCCGCGTTGCATTGCGTCGAGCGAGAGCTCGACCGGATCGAAGTCCAGCTCCTCGGCCGGCGCGGTCGCGCCGTCGCCGCAGGCCATCGCGCCGAGCAACAGCGCGAGCATCGGGATCATTGATAGGGAGCGGAGCACCATCGGCCGACCTCCGGTACCGGGTGAGTGCACAACATCGTCGCATTCCGTTCGACGGCTGGCGGACGCCGCCGTTAAGGGGCACGTCCCACTCGATGCCGACCTGGAAAATCGCAGCGCAACGTCACAAACGCTTGGATCACGGTGCCATTCGTAACTCGCGGTCTGGCGGTGCCGGCGTTCTCCGATGAGCTGCCGAACCGGCACCCCGTCCTGATCCCGCTGCTCGGCGGAGATGCGACGACGGCTACTTTCGATAGACGAAGATGATACCCTCGAAGTTCTGCGTGAGCGTCGCGCCGTCGAGGATCAGGTCC
>CAYLPM010000667.1:0-8430 GCA_964385525.1 uncultured Gemmatimonadaceae bacterium | reverse complement strand
ATCGCGCGCGAGGCACGCCGTCTGCTCGGCGCCAACGGCATTCTCGCCGAGTACGCCGCGATGCGGCACATGACGAACCTCGAAAGCGTGTACACGTATGAGGGCACGCACGACATTCACACGCTCGTGCTCGGGCAGGCGATCACGGGAATCAGCGCATTTCAATGAGGCCACCAGAAGAGGCTGAGGGAGGCCACCAGAAGAGGCGGAGGGGATCCAAGCCTCGAGACTGCCAGCCACGAGCCGGCCAGCTGGCCAGCCAACTGCGCACGCCGTCGCCTCCTGCTGGCACGCTGGCATCGCTGGCATTGCTGGCAGTCTCGAGTCTTGGATCCCCTCAGCCTCTTCTGGTGGCCTCCCTCAGCCTCTCCTGGTGGCCTCATTGAAATGCGTTGATTCCCGTGATCGCCTGTCCGAGCACGAGCGTGTGAATGTCGTGCGTGCCCTCATACGTGTACACGCTTTCGAGGTTCGTCATGTGCCGCATCGCGGCGTACTCGGCGAGAATGCCGTTGGCGCCGAGCAGACGGCGTGCCTCGCGCGCGATCTCGGTCGCCACGTGCACGTTGTTGCGCTTGGCGAGTGAGACCTGCTGCGGCGTGAACGTCCCGGCGTCCTTGAGCCGGCCCAGGTGCAGCGCGAGCAGCTGCCCCTTGACGATCTCCGTCAGCATCCCCGCGAGCCGCTCCTGCTGGAGCTGGAAGCCGCCGATCGGCCTGCCGAACATCACGCGCGTCTTCGCGTAGGCGACCGCCTCCTCGAAGCACGCCATCGCGGCGCCGATCGCGCCCCAGGCGATGCCGTAGCGGGCCTGGGTCAGGCACATCAGCGGGCTCTTTAGCCCCCCCGACGAAGACAACAGCGCGTCCGCCGGGAGGCGCACGTCCTGGAACACCAGCTCGCTCGTGTCGGACGCACGGAGCGAGATCTTCCCCTTCTGATCCTTCGCCTTGAATCCCTTCGCGTTGGTCGGGACGATGAAGCCGCGAATCGACCCGTCATCGTCCAGGTCACCCGTCTTCGCCCAGACGATCGCCACCTGCGCGGTGGAGCCGTTGGTGATCCACATCTTCGCGCCGTTCAGCAGCCACGAGCCGTCGGACTGCTCCTTCGCCGTGGTGATCATCCCGGCGGGGTTCGAGCCGTAGTCCGGCTCCGTGAGTCCGAAGCAGCCGATGATCTCGCCCGCCGCCATCTTCGGCAGGTAATGCCGCTTCTGCTCCTCGCTGCCGAACGCGTAGATCGGGTACATCACGAGCGCGCCCTGCACCGACGCGAACGACCTCACGCCGGAATCGCCGCGCTCCAGCTCCTGCATGATCAGTCCGTACGAGACGTTGTTCAGCCCCGCGCACCCGTACTCCTCCGGGAGGTTGGCGCCGAACACGCCGAGCTCGGCGAGCCCCGGCACGATCTCGCGCGGAAAACGGCCCTCGATGTAGGCGTCGCCAATGATGGGGATGACCTGCTCGTCCACGAAGCGCCGCACGCTGGCGCGCACGGCGCGCTCCTCCTCCGACAGCCCGCTGTCGATCGCGTAGAAATCCGTAGTCATGGCGATGAAGATAGCGGGGCTGGAAGGCAGTTTGGAGGCCGCGACGTCACTCGCCCCCGGTGCCCTCATCGCGCCGCACGACGCGCTCGAGAATTCCGGTGGCCGCATCGAGCGCCGTCAGGTCCTCGCGAGAGAGCGCGCGCAGACTGGCCGCCAGTGCCTCCACGCGCCGGGCACGGCCCTTCGACAGCAGAACGCGGCCGGCCGGCGTCGCGCGGAGCCAGACCTGCCGCCGATCGACCGGGTCGGGCTCGCGCAGGACGAGCCCTTCCGCCTCGAGCGCGCTGACCAGACGGGTCATGGTCGGTGCGCGCACCTGTTCCGCGGCGGCGAGCTGACCGATCGTCATCCGACCGCCGAAGACGAGCACGGAGAGCGCCGAGAGCCTCGGCGCGGTCAGCCCGCTCCGCGTATCCTCGCGCCGCAGCCGGCGGAGCAGGTGGATGGCGGCCGAGTGCAGCCGGTCGGCAAGCTGCACCGGCAGGTCAGCGGCGGGGCTTGCGCGGCGGCGGGGCATGGCGCATAGTAGTTAGCATTGCTAAGTATCGCACGGCGGCCCCGGTCCCTCAACCCCTCGATCCATGATCGCCTCCACCCAGCCCGCCTTCGGCCTCGCGCGCATTGGCCAGATCCACGTCACGGTGCGGGATCTCGAGCGTGCCATCCGCTTCTACCGCGACAGCCTTGGCGTGCGGTTCCTGTTCCAGGTCCCATCGATGGCGTTCTTCGACTGTGATGGCACCCGGCTCATGCTCGGCGTGGCCGAGGAGCCCGGCGCGGCGCCGCACGCATCGATTCTCTACTTCACTGTGGCCGACATCCACGAGGCGCACGAGGCCCTCGGCGCGCGCGGCGTGGAGTTCGTAGGCGAGCCGCACCTGGTCGCGAAGATGGAGACGCACGATCTGTGGATGGCGTTCTTCAAGGACGGCGAGGGGAACACGATGGCGCTCATGTGCGAAGCCGCCAGAGCGTGAGACGCCGGGACAGCGACGGACACGTCCCGGCTCCGCGGTCACGGCTTCGTACGTTCTTCCCCCTCACTCCCTTCGTGCCGCGGTCAGCCGCAGCGTGTCCTCCCGGCTGAGCCTCCGCGCGCGGCGTGCGGTCACGGCACGCCGCGCCGCGGGGGTGATCCCCACCTCTCGCGCCCTGGCGCGGAAGAGTGGCCCGTGGTCGATCGCCTGGCCGGTCTCGTCCTGCCACTGGTGCACCATCTCGTGCAGCAACGTGTGCAGCGCCTCGTCCACGCCGTGCCGCACCACGTGGCGAAGGCTGATCGCGATCTCGGCCGGTCCCGAGCCGCTGGCAGCCGTGTAGTGTCCGAGCCGGCTTCGCATGCGCCGCGAGACGCGTACCGGAATCGTCCGCAGCGTGCCGTCGAAGAACCGCAGATTGTAGGCGAGATGCCAGTCCGCGAGCCCCGCCGCCAGCTCATCGTCCTCGGCGTGCGTCCGCGGCGCGCGGCGCGTCGTCCCGGGCTCCCGCGGCCCAACCGGATGCGCGAGGATCAGGCCGCGAGCGCGGCGGCGCTCGGCCGAGGTCTTCCCCTCGACGAACAGCACGAGCGCGCGCAGCACCTCGGCGGGTGCGTCGAGATAGCCTTCGTGCACGCGCAGCTCGCCGTCCCGGAAACTCACCATCACGGCGCGATTGTGGGTCAGTCGGCACCGCTCGATGCGCCGCATGCCATAAACGCGCAGGCGACCCAGGAACTGCTCGGCCGTCCGTGGCGGCTCCTCTAGCGTGAACGCGAGCTGCGCAGGATCGGCCAGCTCGCGGACGAGACGCGTCAGCGCGCGAAGCATCGCGATGGCCCCGGCACGAAGGATCGCTCGTCGTCCGACCACACCAGCGTAGCCACCTCGATCTCCTCCCCGGTGATGCGAATGGTGTTCACGGATGACGGTCGGCCGCCTCTCGACCGGTTGGAGACCGTTCCCGCGGTGGAGATCACCGTGCCCTTCCTGGTGTGCTCGATGTAGTGCACGGCTTCCTGATGATCGTGTCCGCACAGCACGACGTCCACCCCGATGTCGGCGAAGGCGCCCAGGATGCGCGGCGTGTTCTTGAGTCCGTGGCGGCCCGAGAGCTCGCCGCGCACCGGATTGTGGTGCATGACGATGATCCGCGCCTCCCCCTCGGGCGATTCGTCGAACTCGCGTCGCGTCCGCTCGATCTGCGCCCGCGTGACGTAGCCGATGATGGAAATGTCGCGCAGGTTCCAGGTGAGGGTCTTGGGGCGCACGCCGTGGGCGGTGTTGATCCCGACGAACGTCGCGCCCGGCACGCGCAGCACCGGCTCGAGGTCCGAGCTCACGTACGTCCGGTAGGCCTCGTACATCGCGAGCTCCGATCCGAGACCGAGCGGTGCCTTCCACCACGCCACATCGTGATTGCCGGGGACGACGATCGTGTCGCTCACCTGTTCCGCGTGCCGGATGAACGCCCGCGCCCGCTGGAATTCGCCCGAGCGCGCGCGCTGCGACAGGTCGCCCGAGATCGCGACCGCGTCGTAGCGGTGCTCCTGGATGAGCATCTCGATCGCCTCGAACTGCTCGGGAACGGCGGACTTTCCGAAGTGCAGGTCGGATACGTGGAAGACCGTCGTCATCGCCTCAGAGCCGCTGGATGATCGCGTCCGCGAACTGCTCGGTGGTGGCCGTGCCGCCGAGATCGCGCGTCACCGTCCTGCCCTCGCGGATGACCGCCTCGAGGGCCGAGCGGACGCGCGCGGCGCGGGCGCCCTCGTTCATGTGCTCGAGCATCATGCACGCCGCGAGCATGAGCGCCGAGGGGTTCGCGATCCCCTTCCCCGTGATGTCGGGCGCCGTCCCGTGCACCGCTTCGAAGATCGCCGCGTGCTTCCCGATGTTGCCGCCGGGCGCGAGGCCGAGCCCGCCGACGAGCCCGGCGATCTGGTCCGAGAGAATGTCACCGAACAGGTTCGTGGTGACGATGACATCGAAGGACTCCGGCCGGATCACGAGATTCATCGCCATCGCATCGACGATTCTGTCATCGAACTCGATGCCCCGGCGCCGGTATTCGATCCCGATCTGGCGTCCGACATCGAGAAACAGGCCGGTCGTGAACTTGAGGATGTTGGCCTTGTGGACGAGCGTGACCTTCTTCCGGCCGTGGGCGAGCGCATAGTCGAACGCGTAGCGGATGACGCGCTCGGAGCCGTGCCGGGTGACGATGGCGACCGACTCCGCGGCCGCCCGCGGGTCGTCGTCGATCCTGATGTAGTGCTCGACGCCGCTGTACAGCCCCTCGGTGTTCTCCCGGATGAGCACGAGATCGATCCCCTCGAATCGTCCACCGGGAACGATCGTGCGTGCGGGCCGCACGTTGGCGTACAGGTCGAAGGTCTTCCGGAGCGCGACGTTCACGGACCGATACCCTTCGCCGACGGGGGTCTCGAGCGGGCCCTTGAGCGCGAGGCGCGTGCGCTTGATCGAATCGAGGGTCTCGTCCGGCATGGGATCGTTGCACTTCGCGATCCCGGCGAGCCCGGCGACGTGCGTCTCCCAGGCGATGTCCGCGCCGGCGGCATCGAGCACGCGGAGCGTCGCGTCGCTGATCGAAGGGCCGATGCCGTCCCCGGGGATGAGCGTGACGGGAGTGGTCATGTCGCGAAGCGGCTCATGGCGCCGCGAACAGGTCGGCGACGCGCCCGGCGATGCTCGCGAGCAGCGCGGGAGAAAAGGACGACTGTGCCTCGCCGCCGGCGTCGAGCGCGAGGCGGATCATCGAGGTGCGCGTGTCGATTAGCACGAGGCGCAGCTCGGGACGCGCACCACCAGCGGCGTTCACGAACCGCAGCTCGACGGGAACCAGCGCGAGCCGCGAGCCGCCGATGGCAGAGAGTGCGCGTAGCTGCGAGGCGAGCGGCTCGCCCACCATGTTGCCGCCGGTGAGCCGGCCACGCAGGCGATCCGCCGGCAGAAGCGTCGGATCGGGCATCGACGTCGGATTGCGCCGCGCACTCTGGATGAGGCCCTCGGCGAGCATCCAGCTCGATGCAACGCCGCGCGCCGTGAGCGCGGCCGCAATCGCCCGGTCGACCTCGCGCAGATACGTCGTCGCCGGACCCGCCTGTGCGCCCCAGCCGAGCGAGTCGCCGGCAGCGAGGTAACGGACGGGGAGAATGATCAACGGCTGCCCCACGAGCGTTGCCAGCGGCGGCATCGATGGCGCCGCGGCGGCGCCCGGCTGGTCGCTCGCGGTGCGAGCGCCGCTGCACGCCGCGAGCACGAGGAGGGCGAGGGTCGGAATCGTCCGTCGGTACACTTGTCGGGTGGTTGAGTCGATCAAAGCTAACCGGCGCCGGCACGGCGAGGCAACGCGCGCGGACGATCCGCGTGGCGTCGAGCGGTGACTTTGCGGCCGGCCGGGCGGCGTCGAGCGCAGATGCGCGTGGTTGACCGCGGTCGTCGCACGGGGCAAGTTCAGCGGGTCGAGACCGTCCGCTCCACCTCGCGCGCACCGGCGCGCTCCCACGTCCGCCGCCCCTCACGCCCATGCGCCAGCTCCGCTCGCTCATCGTCGTCGCGCTCCTCGCCGCGATCTTCGCGCCGTTCGTGCCGCTCGCCGCACAGCAGTCGGCCGGATTCGATCTGTCGATCGCCAACATCATGCGCGGCCCGGAGCTCTACGGGCGTTCGCCGAACAACGTCCGCTGGACCGTCGACGGCCGCTGGATCTACTTCCGGTGGCTGCCGCCGGGCACCGACTGGCGCGAACCGATGCAGGACTACCGCGTGCGCGCCCAGCGCGGGGCGGTACCCGAGCAGGTCTCGCGCGCGCATCTCGACAGCGTCGCTCCGCTGCTCACCGGCGGAGGTGATCTCGCACCGGATGGCCGCCTCCGGGCGGTCACCTCGGAGGGCGATCTGTTCGTGATCGACGTCCGGCGCGGCACCGCCCGGCGGCTCACCCAGACCAGCACCTCCGTTTCGAACCCGGAGTTCTCGGCGGACGGACGCCGGGTCTTCTACGTCAGCGAGAACAACCTCTTCTCGATCGACCTCGAGAGCGGCCTGCTGAGACAGTACACGGACATCCGCACCGGACCGGCGCCACGCGACTCGGCGCCGCCGCGCGGCCAGCGTGGCGTGCTCGAGTCGCAGCAGCGCTCGCTGTTCGAGGTCATCCGCGATGAGGCGCGGCGCGACAGCATCCAGCGCGCCGAACGCGCCGCGCGGGACAGCGCCCGTCTGCAGCCCGTCTACCTCGCGCGGAGGGAGCGCGTGTCGTCGCTGCGGATCGCGCCGAGCGGTCGCGGCGTCCTGTTCACAACGACGACGCCGGCGGAAGGGACCCTTCAGACGATGGTCCCGAACTTCGTGACGCTCAGCGGCTACACCGAGGAGATGACCGTCCGGACGAAGGTCGGCGACGTGCAGTCGTCGAACCGGCTCGGCTATCTCGATCTGGCGAGCGCGAGCGTCACCTGGCTCCAGGCGACGCCGGACGACACGAGCAAGGCCGCGGGGCAGATGTCGGTGCTCGGGTGGAACGACGCGGGCACACACGCGCTGGTTCTGTCCGTCAGCCAGGACTTCAAGACGCGCTGGCTGCACGTCGTGAGCGCGGAAGGCGGCGCCATGCGGACGGTGGACGTGCTGCGCGACACGGCGTGGGTCGCCGGCCCGTGCTCCTCGTGCGGCGGCTGGTACGACGAGGGCCGCCGGCTTTGGTACGTCTCGGAGGCGGACGGCTACGCGCACCTGTACACGATGGCCGCCGACGGCAGCGACCGGCGGCAGCTCACGAACGGCGAGTGGGAGGTGCTGGACGTCGAGCTCTCGCGCGATGGCCGGTCGTTCTACCTGCACTCGCACGAGGTGTCGCCGTTCGAGCGGCACGTGTACCGGATGTCGGTGAACGGTGGCGAGCGCACGCGCATCACGACGCAGCCCGGCGGTCACACCGCGACGCTCTCGCCCGACGAGCGGATGATCGCGAACACGTTCTCCACGGCCAACCGTCCGCCGGAGCTGTTCCTGATGGAGAATCGCGCTGGCGCCGAGATGGCGCAGCTGACGACGTCGCCGACGGCGGAGTGGCTGTCGCACGGCTGGCTGACGCCGGAGATCGTGATGATTCCCGCCTCGGACGGCGTGCAGGTTCCGGCGCGGATCTATCGACCGTCGGATGTGGGAGCGCAGGCCAACGGCGCGGCGGTGATCTTCGTGCACGGCGCGGGCTACCTGCACAACGTGCACAATTACTGGTCGACGTACTCACGCGAGTACATGTTTCACCACTTCCTCGCCTCGCGCGGCTACGTCGTGCTCGACATCGACTATCGCGGCTCGGCGGGCTACGGCCGCGACTGGCGGACGGCGATCTACCGCTACATGGGTGGGCGCGACCTCCAGGATCACGTCGATGGCGTGCGCTGGCTCCAGCGCGAGATGTCGATCGACCCGGAGCGCGTCGGCATTTACGGCGGCAGCTACGGCGGCTTCATCACGCTGATGGCGCTGTTCACCGAGCCCGAATGGTTCGGCGCCGGCGCGGGGCTGCGCTCGGTCACCGACTGGGCGCACTACAACCACTCCTACACGGGGCGGATTCTCAACTTCCCCGACTCCGACAGCCTCTCGTATCGGCGCTCGTCGCCGATCTTCTTCGCCGAAGGGCTCGAGGATCCCCTGCTCATCGCGCACGGGATGGTGGATACGAACGTGCACTTCCAGGATGTCGTGCGCCTCTCGCAGCGGCTGATCGAGCTCGGGAAGACGGACTGGGAGATGGCCGTGTACCCGGTGGAGAATCACGGCTTCGAGCGTCCGGATTCGTGGACGGACGAGTACCGGCGCATCTTCGAGCTGTTCGAGCGGAGTCTGCATCCCGGGAGGGTG
>CAYLPM010000666.1:0-6285 GCA_964385525.1 uncultured Gemmatimonadaceae bacterium | reverse complement strand
AGCAGGCCGCCGTCGTACCAGTACATCTGCACCGGCGGCTGCGCGCCGCGCGCCGGGAACTCGTACTGACAGGTCATCGCGAGCGGGTACGAGGCAGGATCGTCGGCCGGACCGCCCCACGGCGTCGACGATGCCACGATGCTCGTCGGATACTCCAGGCCGAGCGCCCAGTAGGCCTGGTCCACCAGATGCGCCCCCATGTCGCCTAGCGCACCGACGCCGAAATCGACCCAGCCCCGCCAACTGAACGGGTGATAAGCCGGGTGATACGGGATCGCCGGTGCGGGGCCGAGAAAGCCATCCCAGTCGAGCCCCGGCGGCGGCGACTGCGGATTGGCTGCCATCTCGCGAAGGATCGCGCGCTCGACGGTGCGCATGTTCCATCGCGGCGGCACGGTCTCCGTGGAGGACTGCGACCCAGGAGGCGTGGTCTGCGGGCGGGCGCCCGCGGCCGCCGCCGCCCCCTGCGCACCTCCGCCTTGCGCGGCGCCGCTCCGCGACTCCGCCTGGGCAGCCGCCGCACGCGCGGCTCGCTCCGCCTCGTCCTGTCCCGGCCGCGGAATTCCCTGGGCCCAGAACCGCACGGGACGATCCGTCCAGATGTGCACCTCACGGACCGGTCCGATCACGCCGGACGCGATCAGCTCGACGATCCGTCGCGTCCCCTCCTGCGAGTGCCCCTGGTTCCCCATCTCGGCGACCACCCCGGTCTCCCTCGCCGTCCGCGCCAGCAGCCGCGTCTCGTACACCGAGTACGCCAACGGCTTCTCGACGTACACGTGCTTCCCCCTCCGCATCGCCGCCATGGCGATCGGAGCGTGCAGATGATCCGGCGTCGCGATCACCACCGCGTCGATGCCGGGCTCCTGCTCGAACATCTCGCGGAAGTCGCCGTACTTCACGGTCTTCGCGTACGCGGCGCCCAGCGCGACGTTCTCGGCCGACGGCTCGCGACCGCTGCGCGGACGCAGCCGTCCGTTGATCGAGCGCTCCACATACGGGAAGTCCACATCGCAAATGGCGGCGATGTTCTCCCCCGTCATGCGCGAGATTACCTCGAGCCCGCGCCCGCCCGCTCCGACGAGGGCGATGTTGAGCGTCGCGCTCGGCGCCTGCCACCCCATGCCGAGCACCCGGCGCGGAACGACCATCGCGCCGAGCGCGAGTCCTGTAGTCTTCACGAAAGCACGACGGGAATGGCTCGGCATTTGGGGCTCCGATCTGTCTCGGTGGTTACGCACTACTTGCTACTGCTCCTTTTCCCCCCGGCACCCACTCTCCTCTTGCCACCGCGGGCACGAACGTCTCCAGTCCAGGTGGCGGGAAGCTCAGCGTCCTGCCCTGCTCGGCGCTCTGATACGCGGTCATCAGCACCTTCACCACTTCGAGCCCGTCCTCGAACGTCAGCCGTGGCGCCTCCTTGCCGAGAAACGCCCGCACGAAGTGCCGGTCCTCGGCCTCGTAGCCGTAGGCCACCGCCTCGCTCGCCACCACCGGCATCAGGCCGATCTCCGCGTTCTGCTTCTCGACCAGATCCTCGCCCGACTTGCCACTGGTCTCGCGGCTGAAGAAGAGCTTCAGGCCGCTGTCCAGCGTGTTCCACGACATCGAGTATTCGGGGCCGAGCAGCTCGGCCGACAGTCGAAGGCCGGCGCCGACGAAGCTCCACGATGTCGTGGCTTCCCCGAGCACGGTGAATCCGTCCTCCGTCTCGAACTCGATCGTCGTGCTCGCGAAATCCTCGGAGGGATGCTTCGAGTAGTCGACCTCTTTCCCCATCTGCTTCGAGAGCAGCTTGCTGTACTCGGGACGCGTCCACTTGAGGCTCGCGATGTGCGCGCTGATGCGCACGGGCCGCACGGTGGCGAGCGGCTTACCCGGCTCCGTGAGCAGATGCCGCACGACGAGCGCGGAGTGGCACATCATGTCGTTCAGCACGCCGCCGCCCTGGAGTTCGCCGCGCCAGAACCACGGCATGTGGGGCCCGCTGTGCTCCTCGGCCGCACGCGCGAGGTACGGGCGGCCCGTCGTCGCGGCACCGCGCTTCCAGAGCAGCTCCTTGCCCGTCTCGACCTGTGGCGCGAAGTACTGATTCTCGAGGTAGCCGGTCGTCAGCCCCACGCGCGCCGCGAGCTCGACGAGACGCTTCGCCTCGGCCACGTTGCGCCCGAGCGGCTTCTCGCACGCGAGCCCGCGCAGCGTGCCCCGGCCGCGCTCGATCGCGTCGACGATCTCCTCCATGTTCTCGACCCGCGCCTGATTGGGACCGGTGAGCCAGATCGCATCGATCGCGGGGTCTGCCACCATGTCGCCGATCGATGCGTAAGCGCGCGCGGCGCCGACGTCGAGCTCGCGCGAGCGCGCGGCGAACGCGCCGGCGTTCTTCTTCGTCGGACTCCAGACGCCCAGCACGTCGGCGTCACGCACGCCGCGCCATCCGAGGAGGTGAAACCCGGCGTTGAAGCCGCTGCCGATGAAGCCGACGCCGAGTCGCGTCTTCGGTGCCCCGCCGTCGTTACTCACCACGCTGCACCGGCACGCGCGTGTTCATCAGGTCCTGGCTCACGCCGAGCTTCCGCATCGCATCCTCCGGGCAACCGTTCCATTCGGGCACGAAGGTGTGCCCCCGGTAATCGAGATCCTCCCACCCCATGCGGCTCGAGAAGAATCCAGCCGCCGTCATGTCACGGATGCGCCCGTAGAACCGCACGCCGTCGCGCAGCTCCTCGCGCGCGCGCCGCGGGTACGCTATGTCGTCGAGAATCTGCCGGCGCTGCGCGTCCGACGCCTCGACGAAGGGGCGCGAGAACCGGCGACCGCACTCGGCCTCCAGCCACGCGAGTCCCTCGCGCATGGCGTCCTTCGAGCCCTGCGAGGCATTGGTCAGCTCGTCCGAGAGCATGAAGTCGATGAACTCCGGCACCCTGGCGTCCGTCGCGCTTCCCGACCGATCGTCGCTCGGGATGATGTAGTCCACGAGGACGTTGACCGTCCGCCACTCGGGCGCTGTGAAGAATCGAGGGGCATAGCCCTGCGATGGTGCGAGGGCGGCGACCGCGCGCGCCGCCCGCTCGATGTCCACCGCGCCCCAGCCGAGCGCTCCGACGACCGGCACCGCCGCCAGCATCTTGAGCGCCTGGCGACGGTCGATGCCGCCGTCCGCCCCGTCCGTTCGTCCGTTGATCCGTTCGTCGCTCACAGCTCCCCCCGCGTCCGCATCTCCACGATCGCGTCGCTCGTTCTCCACGACAGCGCCAGAATCGTCCATGTCGGATTCTTGTCCGCCTGCGAGACGAACGGCCCGCCGTCAGCCACGAACAGGTTGCGGCAGTCGTGGGCGCGACAGTCCCGGTCCACGACGGACGTCGACGGATCATTCCCCATCCGCGCGCCGCCCAGCTCGTGGATGATCGTGCCGCCGGCCGCGATCCCGTAGCCGTTCTCGCGCGACGGCATCGGCGAGAAGACCTCGCCGCCCATCTCGGCCACCAGCGCACGGAAGGTCTCCTGCATGTGCCTCACCTGGTTGATCTCGTGGTCCGCCCACTGCCAGTGGAAGCGCAGCACCGGGATGCCCCAGCGATCCTTGACCTCGGGATCGATCTCGCAGAACGACTGGTCGTTCGGGATCATCTCCCCGCGTCCAGAGAAGCCGATCGTCGCCCCGTAGTACTTGCGATACTGGTTCTTGAGCGCGACACCGTAGCCGCCGCCTTCGGGATACCGGTCGATCCCGCCCATGAAGCCGGCCGACGGCGGACCCAGCCCACCCCACACCTCGATGTGATAGCCGCGCGGGAAGTCGAGCCGCCGGTTGTCGAGCCACCACGGCATGTAGACGTGCATCCCGCCCACGCCTTCCTCGTTGTGCGGGATGTGATTCACCATCGACGGGATGTAGCCGGCGACGCTCGCACCGGTCGTGTCGGTGATGTACTTGCCGACCGTGCCGCTCGAGTTGGCGAGCCCCTGCGGGTGCATCGCCGACCTGGAGTTGAGGAGGAGGCGCGCGGTCTCGCACGCGCTCGCCGCCAGCACCACGACACGCGCCCGCACCTGCCGGTCCTCACCGGTCGTCTTGTCGATGTAGGAGACGCCGGTCGCGAGCCCATCGGCCCCCACCGTCACCTCACGCACCATGGCGTTCGTCAGCAGCGTCAGCCTTCCCGTCTCGAGCGCCGGTGCGATCAGGACATCGGGGCTCGAGAAGTTCGCCTTCGTCGTGCAGCCGCGGTTGCACTGCCCGCAGTAGTGGCACGCCGACCGCCCGTTCAGTTCCCGGGTGATGATCGACAGGCGCGACGGGATGCAGGTGATGTTCAGACGGTCCGAGGCCTGCTTCACCAGGAGCTCGTAGCACCGCGGCGCCGGCGGCGGCTGGAAGACTCCGTCCGGCTCGTTGGGCAGCCCTTCCGCGCTCCCGAAGATGCCGATCAGCTGGTCCACCCGATCGTAGTAGGGCTTGACGTCCTCGTACCCGATCGGCCAGTCGTCTCCCAGACCGTCGAGCGACTTGCGGCGGAAGTCATCGGGGCCGAAGCGCAGGGAAATGCGGCCCCAGTGGTTGGTGCGGCCGCCGAGCATCCGCGCGCGCCACCAGCTGAAGCGCGTGCCGGGCGCCCGCGTGTACGGCTCGCCCTCGATCTCCCATCCGCCGTCGCAGGCATCCCATTCGCCGAACGGACGCGTCTTGATCGCCGCGCCGCGTCGCGGCGACGCATACGCGGGTGTGAGCATCGTCGAGTCCCGCGACGCGTACCAGGCGGGGCCCGCCTCGAGCATGATGACGTTGACGCCGGCGCGCGTGAGCGCCCAGGCGGCCATGCCGCCGCCGGCACCCGAGCCGACGATGCAGACGTCGTAGTCGGTGGTCTGTCGCCTCATGAGGGACCGTTGGGAAGGCGGTAACGGGGGCCTGTGCCCGGTGCAGTTTCTCGCGCCAGTATGCTTCTCCCGGCGACGAGGCGCCAGAGTCGACCGTCGATTCACCGAAGCCACCCCGGTCGCCAGGTGACCCGATTCCTCCCGCCCGCGTCCTCTGAGCGAGGGACCCGCTCAAAGAGGATTCGGATGACTTCGATCGCCGTGACACCAGGCGGGTTCGCCTGGCTCCGCAGCCGCACTTTCGACCTGTGCTTCATCATCGGGATCGCCGTCGTCGCGCTCGCCGCCGGCCTCGCGGCCGTGGTGAACCCGACCTTGTTCCCCGTGCTGCTCTTTCTCGACCTGTGGCTGCTGGGCTACCACCACGTGATCTCGACGTTCACCCGCATCCTGTTCGATCGCGACAGCTTCTCGCAGTACTGGTTTCTCGTCACCGTGCTCCCGCTGCTCATCATCGGCGGGGTGGTAGCGATGGCGTGGGGCATCGGCTTCTGGTCGGTGGCGACACTCTACCTCTACTGGCAGTGGTTCCACTACGCGCGCCAGAGCTACGGCGTCGCGCAGGCCTACCGCCGCAAGTCCAATGGCCTGGTCACCGAGAGCTCACTCGTGTTCCAGGTGATCTTCTACCTGATCCCCGTGTGGGGCATCCTGCACCGCTCGGCGCAGGCGCCCCAGCGGTTCCTCGGGATGGAGCTGAAGGTGCTCCCCGTCCCGGGCGTGCTCGCCGACGCGGTCGGAGCGATCGCGCTCGCGGCGCTCGCGATCTGGATCGGGCGCAAGGTGCACGAGGCCTGGCGCGGACGCCTCGCAGTCGCGCACACGATGTTCATGGCGTCGCACTTCGCGGTCTTCGTCGTCGGCTACGTCCTCATCGACGGGATCAATCAGGGCTGGCTCGTGCTCAACATCTGGCACAACATCCAGTACATCGCCTTCGTCTGGCTGTACAACAACAACCGGTTCCGCGCCGGCGTCGATCCGCGGCACCAGTTGCTCTCGACGCTCAGCCAGACGCGGAACGTAGCGCTCTACCTCGGCTTCAGCCTCGCGCTCTCCACCGGGCTGTACGTCCTGATACGCGAGGCGATGATCACCGTCGTGTCGGCGTCGTTCGTGTACGTCGTACTGGCGTACCAGGTCTTCAACTTCCACCACTACGTGGTGGACGCCGTGATCTGGCGCAGTCGCCGGAAGGCCGTAGCGGCGGGAACGGCGACGGCCACGGAGGCCGCGCCCTGAGCATCAGCCGACGGCCGGCGTCGCTCGCTTGACGCCCGCTATGCACTGATTGACGTAGAGCGGCCCCGCGACCGCCCCGAACCGGTCGAGCCATCGGAGCAGCGGGTGAGTCGGCGTCAGCATGAACGGAAAGAGGTGCAGTCCGTCGTGACGGGCGAT
>CAYLPM010000665.1:0-5102 GCA_964385525.1 uncultured Gemmatimonadaceae bacterium | reverse complement strand
CGCGCTCGCGCCCGTACTCCGTCTGCGTCACGCCTAGCACGCCGACGGCCGCCACCAGCCCGAAGGCGAGCAGCGCGAGCGCACTGGAGAGGACGACGAGGCGGCGACGGGTCATGGATGGAAATGAACTGCGAAGTGGTCGTTGGTCAGCAATCAGTAGTCAGCGATCGGTGACCTGCGGAAGGGGTCGCCGAACACTGAAGGCTGATCACAGACCACTTCGAGGTTGCAGTGTTCAGAATGCCTGCCCGATCGAGAAGCTGAAGTTGAGCCTCGAGATGAACCCGCGCCGATGCGGCGGCGCGAAGCTGGCCGGACACACCCCCTGATCCGCCGGGGGCTGTCCATTGACGATCGGAATCGTGTTCCCCGGACTGACACAGTAGAGCGGCGCGCCGGTCTCCGGGTCGGGCGGCGCGTCGTAGTACGCCGCTCCTGCCCGGCGCGGATACGGATTGTACCCCACATCGACCCGAACGGGCCCGATGACCGACATCACGCGCAGCCCCACACCGGGCGTCCACCGAAGCTCGTTCCACCCGAAATCCTCGTCCTCCCGGTTCCAGACCGCGCCCACATCGACGAACGCCGTCCACTGGAGAAGGTCGGGCAGGAACGGGCTCCGCGCGCGATACTCCAGATTGCCGACGACCAGCGAGTTCCCACCCTTTGGGACGACTTCGCGGAACCCGGAGTCAGCGTCCACCCGAAAATAGACCGTGTCCCCGCCACCCGGGATCGTATTGATGCGGTTGACGACGTAGAGGATCGGTCCAAGCTCGTTCTGGCCATAACCCCGGACCGTCGAGGGACCGCCCGCATAGAGCCGTTCCTGCGGGGGAATGAAGTCCTCGACCTCGCCCAGCGACCGGCCAAGCACCCCGCCCACGCGGACGCGCGCCGCCAGCACCTGGCCGTCGCCCACGCGCCAGTACCGGGAGGCATCGCCGACCAGCTTGTTGAACTGCACGTCCTCGCTCGAGCCGATCAGCGTCGACGCATGCCGGAGCTCGAGACGCATCACCGAGCCGCTGGTGGGCGCGAACGGATCGTCGGTGCGATCCCGCACGATGGTCGCGCCCGCGACCGCCAGCCATTTCTTCTTCTCGAGCTCGCGTTGATCGAACAGGTCGCAGACGCCGAACACCGCGCAGAACAGCGCCGGCTGCGCCTCCGTCCTCCCGAGCTCGGTCTGATAGGAGAGGACGAACGGCAGCCTGGGCCGCGGCTCGATCCGCTGCGACGCGATGAGACCAATGTCCGTCTCGCGTTGGTACGCCTGGTACTCGGATCGGCGCTCGCTGTACACCGTGATCGACGGAAGCTGGCGCGGCCCGCGTCCGAACAGCGTCGGCTGACTGAACGTCGCGCTCAGGCTGTAATTCAGATCCTGGCTCAGCGAGTCCTGCCGAAGGGCGCCACACGGGAGCCACTCCTGCGCCACCCCGATCTTCCAGACCCTCGCCGCGAGGTCGAGCCGGCGGGCCCCGCCCACGAAATTGCGATCCGTGTACTGGCCCTGCGTCCGAACGCAGTCGAGGCTGCCGTAACCGGCGCCCACCTGCGCCGCGTGCATGGAGCCCTCGATCAGCCCTACATCGATCACGATGAGTGAGTCGCCGGCCGGCTGCGCGCTGTCGGGGGCGATGCGCACCTCCACGTGGCGATATGCATCGAGCCGGTAGAGCGTCCGCTGCGCATCGGCGAGGTCGCGTTCCCGGTACGGGTCACCCGGGCGAACGCGGATCATCCGGCGCACGCTGCGCGAGGCGATCTCCTGCGTCTCGCTCGGCGCCCTCTGCACGTTCACCCGCACCGATTCGATGCGCGCGCGCGTGCCGGGCTGCACGTCCACTTCGAGCGAGGCGACCCTGTCCACCGTGTCCACGGAGAAGTTCGTCAGCGCGTCGGCGTAGGGGAATCCGTCGTTGCGAAGCCGGCCGACGATCTCGCGGATGTTGCGCGCCTGGAGATAGCGGTTGTAGCGCTCGCCGAGTCCGAAGTCGAGCCCGCGGACGACCTGCGCCGAGTCCACCTGCTCGAGCCCTCTGATGACCAGCGAGTCGAGGATGATCGGCGGCCCTTCCGTGATGTGAAAGAGGACCTCCACCGCCGTCCGGCCGGCCGGCAGGATCTCGGGCGCGACCGCGACTCCCCAGAATCCGCTGAGCCGGTAGAAAATCATGAGGCGCAGCGCGTCGCGCTGGACCTCCTCTTCGTTCAGACATCGGCGGTCGCCGACGAAGGGGACGAGCCGGCGGTACCAGTCGGTCGGCGTCGTCTGGATCGAGTCCGCGAGCGTCTGATCGGAGAACGTCACGTTGCCGACGAAGCGAACGCGCCGCACCTCGGTTTCGCCGGCCTCGCAGGGGAGCGCCTGTGCCGCGAGCGAGCTCGGCCCGAGCGACGCGGCGAGCGCCAGCACCGCCGAGAGCGCCAGGGCGAGCGGCGCCCGACGGCGGGGAGCCGGACGACTCACGCGCGGGAGCGCGCTCGCGCGGGCCGGCGGACGATCGCGCCCCGCTCGCCCACGACGGGGATGCCGTCCTGCGGCGCGAGCGGTGTACGCTGGAGAAAGAGCCGGGCGAGGTAGAAGCCGACGAGGCCCGCGACCACGCCCGCCCCGATCGCCGGCAGCGACTCGCCGAGGTCCAGGCGACGGCGATAGTAGTACTGCGGCGCGGCCATGCCGCGACGCTCCTGATCCACCCGCATGAGGTCCTCGTATGCTGAAAAGCCCCCGCAGGCGTCGCGGAGGCCGGCACTCGCCCGAGCGCTGAAATCTACACGGCCCCGACGAGGATCGTTCCCGGTCCCTCGTGCTTCGCCCGACGCTTGAGCTCCGCGGCGCACGCGCCGAGATGTGTCGGCGACACCCACCGCGACGGATCCACGTCGATCACCATCACCGAGAGGCGGGCGATCGGAAACTCGCGCTCGATCCCGTCCCGAGCGAGTCCCGTGAACGTCCCGTGCGCAACCGCCTCCTGCCCGACCACGGCCGCGACCACCGCGCGAAAGCGCTCGGCCGCCTCACCCGCGATCGACTGCGCATGCGCCAGGTCCGTCACGACGAGAAAGTCATCGCCGCCGATGTGGCCGATGAAGTCGCCCACGCTCCCTCGCGCGGCGACCGCGCCGCGCAGCGCACCGCCCGTGTCGCGAATCACATGATCCGCCTGGGGAAAACCGAATGTGTCGGCGAACGGCTTGAAGTGGTCGAGGTCCACGTAGCACACCGCGAACGGCCGGCCGAGCGCGACGCGTCGCGCCAGCTCCTGCTCGATCGCCAGTCCTCCCGGCAATCCCGTCGTCGGATTGCGATCCGCTTCCCGCCGGACGAGGCGCAGCAGGGCGGCGGCGCGCGCGCGCAGCTCGCGCGGATCGTACGGCTTCGCGAGGTAGTCGTCGGCGCCCGCCTCGAACCCCTCGACCTTGACCTCGATCTCTCCCTGCGCGGTGAGCATCAGCACCGGCACGTGCGCCGTGAACGGATTGGCCTTGATCCGGCGGCACACCTCGAGTCCCGACAGACCCGGCATGTTGAGGTCGAGCACGAGGAGATCGGGCTCGCGCGTTCCGACCGATTGCATCACCTCCGTGCCATCGGGAACGGCGATCACTTCGTACCCGGAGGCCTGAAAGATGTCCCGCACCATCTCGCGGGTATCGGCATCATCATCTGCGAACAACACGTAAGTCACGATTGACGCGTCCCTTAGCGCTCGATAAGTTTTTCCGCTTCCCGATCGAGGTCAATCGTGAGCCTTCGTCGTTCTCTCACGCTCGCCGTCCTCGTCTCCGCGGGGGCCCTCGCTTGTCGCGGTACCGATGCGGCGCCCGAGCGGCGCACCATCGTCGACTCCCGCGACACCTACGATCCCCGCTCGCTCGATCCCGCGCGGTCCACCGATGTTCCAACCGGTCGCGCGGTGTCGTACGTGTTCGATGGGCTCGTGCGCCTCACGCCCGATGCCGAGGTCGTGCCGGCACTCGCGACGAGCTGGGACGTCTCGGATGACGGCACGGTTTATACCTTCCGCCTTCGATCCGGGGTGCGATTCCACGATGGGACGCCATTCGTGGCGCGCCACGTCGTCCACAGCTTCGAGCGCGTGCTCGATCCGGCGGAGCGCGGCGGCCGCGGCTGGCCGCTCCACCCGATCCGCGGCGCGCGCGAGTTCGAGAGTCAGGCGGCGGCGAACATCGCCGGGCTCTCCGCGCCCGACGACAGCACCGTTGTGATCCAGCTCACAGAACCGCTCGCGATCTTCATCAAGCTGCTGGCCATGCCCGTGGCGGCGATCGTGCCCGACTCGACGCCCGCCGATTTCGGCGAGCACCCGATCGGCACCGGGCCGTGGAAGCTCGTCCGCTGGGAGCACGACGATTATCTGCTCTTCGCGCGCAACGAGGAATATTTCGCCGGCCCGCCCGCGGCCGAGTCGCTGCTCGCCCGGATCATCCCCGAGCCCAGCACCGCGGTGGCCGAGTTCGACGCCGGCAACGTGGACATCCTCTACATCCCCGAGGCCGAGACGCGGCAGTGGGAGGAGACGGACGAGCGACGCGGGCGGCTCCAGTCCGCGCCTGGGCTGCGACTGTGGTACGCGGGGATCAATACCACACGCGGCGCGCTCCGCGATGCGCGCGTGCGCCGCGCGATCAACCACGCCGTCGACGTGCAGACGATCCTCGATCAGCTCATCGGGGGGCGCGGCACCGTCGCGAACGGCGTGATCCCGCCGGCGCTCGAGGGGGCGGACTCGGCGCGCGCGACGTACGCGTACGATCCGGCGCGCGCCCGCGCGCTGCTCGCCGAGGCGGGCCATTCGGACGGAATCGACATCGAGCTGTGGAGCTCGACCACGCCGCCCTTCCCTCGGGTCGCGGAAGCGATTCAGGCCTACCTCGGCGAAGCCGGCATCCGCGCGCAGCTCGTGCAGCGCGAGGCGGCCGCAGTGCGCGAGGCGGCGCGCAACGGCCAGACGGACATGATCGTGAAGGACTGGTTCGCCGACTACCCCGACGCCGAGAACTTCCTCTACCCGCTGCTCCACAGCGCGAACCACGGCGTCGGTGGCAACGTCTCGTTCTACACC
>CAYLPM010000664.1:0-11237 GCA_964385525.1 uncultured Gemmatimonadaceae bacterium | reverse complement strand
GGGGGGCGCGGCCGCTGCTCGGCCGTGCCGGCGCGCCTGCCGCGCGCACGCGGAGTGGTTCCCACCGGAGGGCCGGACTCCGTGCGCAATTGGCGGGCATCTCGACCACACATCTCTTGAACTGATCGAGAATGGCCCCGGAAGGCCTCTACGGCCGCGCCTTCGTGAGGGAACCGCAGTGGGCGCGGGGGGACTTCACACCCGTCGAGTTCCTTGCGGCGCGAGCCGGGAATGCGCGGATGAATACCTCGCACGCGCGCCAGCTCGCCCGATGTCCGCGCATCGGCCGGTGCGAACTCCAGGTCGGAGTCTGCCCGCGGCGTTCCAAAGCAGGCTTCTGGCTCGTTGGGCGCGGAGGTCAGGAATTCGGGTGGGATCCAATCCGCGTGCGCCGGCGTCAGCCGGCGCCGGCACGGCCGCGCAGCGGCCGAGCCCCATGAAATTTCTCCGGCGGTAGAACCCGGACGGCTCGTTGCGGGAGTGGACAGGACGGCTCGATGCGGAAGTGGACAGGACGGCTCGTGGTCCAGGAACCTGGATCGCGACCGTTCATTCCCCGGACTTCGCCTCCTCCCAGAGCTCGTCCAGCCGTTCCAAACCGAGCGAGTGCATCTCGAGCCCGCGCTCTGCCGCCATCGCCCGCATCGCCTCGTAGCGCCGTGCGAACTTGGCGTTCGCCCGGTCGAGCGCCAGTGACGCGTGGACGCCCGCCTTCCGGCACAGGTTGACCACCGCGAACAGCAGATCCCCCAGCTCGTCCTCGAGCGCGGCGTGGCGATCGTCGAGCACCGGCGCGCCGCCGGGTCCGAACGCCACCGGCGCCCGCTCCAACTGCTCGCGCACTTCCCCGAGCTCTTCCTCGACCTTCTGTGACGGACCCTCCACATCCGGCCAATCGAATCCAACTCCCGCCGCACGATCCTGGAGCCGGTGCGAGCGATGCAGCGAAGGCAGGTCCACGGGCAGCCCGTCGACGAGGCTCTCCCGCTTCTTCGCCTTCATCCACTCCCACGGCTCCTTGACCCCATCGCCGTAGAGATGCGGATGCCGCCCCTGCATCTTCCTGATCAGGCCGTGCGCGACATCGTGGAAATCGAACTCGCCGCGCTCCTCCGCGATCACCGAGTGGAAGAGCACCTGCAGCAGCAGATCACCCAGCTCCTCGCGCATCAGACGCGGATCGCCTCCCCGGATCGCGTCGTCCAGCTCGTGCGCCTCCTCCAGGAGGTACGGGCGGAGCGACTCGTGCGACTGCGCCGCGTCCCAGTCGCAGCGCGCCCGCAGGTCCTTCATCAGCGCGAGCGTATCTTCAAGCGTCGATTTGTCTTGCATGGCCTCCCCGGTGCCGGTATACTACCCGCCCTGCCGATGACCCGTCAACACGCCGACGCTCCCGCGCGCGCCTGGATCGAGATCGATCTTGGCGCGCTCCGTCGCAATGGCGCCGCGCTCGCCCGGCGCGCGAACGTCCCGCTCCTCCCGATGATCAAGGCCGACGCCTACGGGCTCGGCGCCGTTCCCGTCGCGCGCGCACTCGAGTCGCTCGACCCGTGGGGCTTCGGGGTCGCGACCGTTGCCGAGGGCGCGGAGCTGCGGGCGGCGGGCATCCGGCGCCCGATCATCGTGTTCTCTCCGTTGTGGGGCGGGGACCTCGACGCCTGTCACGCGCACGCCCTCACGCCGGCACTCGGCGACCCGGCGGCGATCGAACTCTGGTTCGCGCTCGGGGGAGCGTGGCACCTCGCGATCGATACGGGCATGAGCCGCGCCGGAATCCAATGGGATGCGGTCGATTCGGTCCGCGAGCTCCTGGCCCGCGTACCGCCCGAGGGGGCATACACCCACTTCCACTCCGCCGACCGCAATGATGGATCGCGCGAACGACAGGAAGAACGCTTTGCGTTCGCCGTCGACCGACTACCTACTCGCCCGCGTCTCCTGCACGCCGAGAACAGTGCCGCCGTCGAACGTGTCGCTCCCTCGCGATGGGACCTCATCCGGCCGGGGATCTTCCTCTATGGCGTCGGAAGCGGTCCCGGGGCCCAGCTCGGCCCGGAACCGGTCGTTGCGATCCGCGCCCGCATCACGGAACTGCGGTGGCTCGAATCGGGCGAGACGGTGAGCTACTCGGCGACGTATCGCGCCGTCGGACGTCGCCGGATCGCGACGCTCCCTCTCGGCTACGCCGATGGCTACCGCAGGGCGCTCGGCAATCGGGGCACGACGCTCGTGGGCGGTCGCCGGGCCACCATCGCCGGGCTCGTGACGATGGACATGACGATGGTCGATGTGACGGAGCTGGCGTGCGAGGTGGGTGATGTCGTGACGCTGGCCGGCCGCGATGGCGACGATCGCCTCGACATCGCGGATCTCGCGGTGGCCGGCGACCTATCGCCGTACGAGGTGCTCACGGGGCTGCGGGGACGCATGGACAAGATCTACGTCGACGACGCGACCGCATGACCCGTCGGGCGATCATCCTGGTCCTCGATGGCGTCGGCATTGGCGCCGCGCCCGATGCCGATGACTACGGCGATTCCGGGAGCGACACGCTGGGGAATCTCTCTCGCGCCGTCGGCGGTGCCAACCTGCCGCACCTCGCACGGGCCGGCCTCGGCAACATCAGGGCGCTCGATGGCATCGCGCCGGCGAGCGATCCGCTCGGTGCGTGGGGACTGCTCGTTCCGCGATCCCCGGGAAAGGACTCGACGACCGGGCACTGGGAGATCGCGGGCGTGCACCTCGCTCGGCCGTTTCCCACCTACCCGGATGGCTTTCCACGCGAGATGGTCGCGGAGCTTGCTCGGCTCACCGGCCGCCCAGTGCTGGGGAACATCGCGGCGAGCGGCACGGAGGTCCTCGATCGCTTCGGCCCCGAGCACGAGCGCACCGGCGCGTGGATCCTCTACACCTCCGCCGATTCGGTCTTCCAGGTCGCCGCGCACGAGGAGGTCGTTCCACTCGACGAGCTGTACCGGGCCTGCGAGACCGCTCGGCGGTTGCTCGTCGCGCCGCACGATGTCTCCCGTGTCATCGCGCGTCCATTCGTGGGATCGGCGGGCGGCTACCGGCGGACGGCGAACCGGCGCGACTTCTCGCTGGCCCCGCCCGAGCCGACGCTGCTCGACGCGCTGGAGGATGCGGGCATCCCGCGCCGGGGGGTGGGGAAGGTCGATGACCTCTTCGCCGGTCGCGGGATCGCCTCCGCACACACCTCGGACAACGACGAGGGCATCCTCGGCATCGAGCGCTGGCTGACCGGGCCCGAGAGTGGGCTGCTGTTCGCGAACCTTGTAGATTTCGACCAGGTCTACGGGCACCGAAACGACGTTTCGGGGTTCTATGAGGCACTGCGGCGGTTCGACTGTGCGCTCCCGCGCCTCCAGACCGCCCTCCGCGAGGACGACCTGCTGTTCATTACCGCCGACCACGGGAACGATCCTACGACACCCTCGACAGACCATGCGCGCGAGTGCGTCCCGCTTCTCGCGCTGGGACCGCGTGTCCGCCCGGTGGGCGTGGGCCGGCGGGAGACGTTCTCGGACCTCGGCGCGACGGTAGCCGAGTGGCTGGACGTGTCCTTCCGCGGCCGCGGGCGCTCGTTCCTTCGCCAGATCATCCCGTCGTGAGCGCGCTTCAGGCGGACGGCGCGGACATCGCCGCCCAACTGCGTGACGCGGCGACGGGCGCGATGGAGCGCGCGTACGCCCCCTACTCGCGTTTTCGGGTCGGGGCGGCGCTCCAGGCGGCAGACGGGCGCATATTCGCCGGGTGCAACGTGGAGAACGCGTCGTTCGGCGCGACGCTCTGCGCCGAGCGCTCGGCGGTGGCCGCCGCGGTCGCGGAGGGAGTCACTGCCTTCGACCGCATCCTCATCCTGACGGAGACCGAGATGCCGACCCCGCCGTGCGGGATCTGTCGGCAGGTGCTGGCAGAGTTCGCCCCGGAGCTCGAGGTCATCGCCACGACGCGCAGGGGGCGGGTCGAGCGCTGGTCGCTCGCGGAGCTGATGCCCCGCGCCTTCTCTCCCGCGACGCTGGGGGGAGGGCACCGATGAAGCTCGGACGCATCGTCGGCAGCGTGGTGTCCACGCGCAAGGATCCCTCGCTCGAGTCGCTCAAGCTGCTCGTGGTCGAGAATCTCACGACGGCGCTCGAGAAGGAGGGCGGCTACGTCGTTGCGGTCGACAGCGTGGGAGCAGGAGTGGGAGAGGTGATTCTTTACGCGACCGGCAGCTCGGCGCGCCAGACGAAGATGACCAGGGATCGCCCGGTGGATGCCGTGATCATGGCCATCGTTGACAGCTTCGACATCGAAGGACGGAATGTTCGACTCGCATAGACGTTGGCTCCTGCTCGCTCTCGTGACCGTACTGGGTGTCGGCGCGACGGCGGCGTGCACCGAGGACCTCGGAACCGGCGCGGCCTGTCCGGATCTCTGTCCCGAGCAGGATGTGTCCATGATCGATACCGTGATCTCGCCGATCTCGATCGACACGACGCTGGTCGGGATCCCCCCGGCGGGGACGGCCGGCCTGCTGCTCGTCGCCTCGCGCGGCGACACGCTGGAGTCCTACGGCGTGGTCCGATTCGACTCGCTCACCCGGCGCTTCCGGCCCGACGTGACCGATACGACCACGGTCCCCGTCGATGACGTGCGCGACGCGTCGCTGCGATTCCTGGTGGACACGGCGCGCCGGATCGTGACGGCACCGATCACGATCGAGGTGTACGACGTGGACACCACCGCGGCCGACAGCAACACCGCCGCGATCGCCGCGCTCGTGCGCCCCGATCGGTTGATCGGGAGTCTCGCGCTGCCGCAGGATACGACGCTCGACACGCTGCGTGTCTCGCTGGACGACATCGTGGTGGCCGACCGGGTCGTGAACGCGCGACGATTGCGCGTAGCGATCGCCATTCGCAGCGCGGCGTCCGCGCAACTGTACCTGACCGGCCTCATCACGAACAGCGAAGCGACGCGCATCACCTACACGCCGCTCGCCGACGACGGTGCCGAGGGCGGGGAAATCACGGTCTCGCCTCGGTCGACGACGCCGATCGAGAGCGAGTTCGCCGCGACGCTGCTCACCGACTACACGGTGATCGCCGACGGCTCCGCGCCGGTGCCTCCCACCGAGCTCGCGGTCGGCGGGCTGCCCAATCGACGCACGTATCTGCGCTTCGACATCCCGAGCGATCTGATCGACTCGGTATCGATCGTTCGGGCCACGCTGATCCTCACGCAGCAGCGCGTCTTCGGCGTCGCCGCCGATGACACGGTCGGCGTGTTCCCGTATTTCGTGACCGCCGGCAGCGCCGTGACCGATCTCTCGCGCGCCGCGCTCATCAGCACGCCGGGCTCCGCGCTCGGACTCGACTCGCTGAAGGTGGTGCCATCCGATTCGGGTGAGGTGAGCCTCGACGTGGTGCAGCTCCTGCGGGCGTGGCGAGGGCAGCGCATCGATCTGGTCCCCCGGGCTCTCGTCCTCCGCACCAGCCTCGAGGGGCTCCTGCCGATCGAGGTGCGATTCTTCTCGACGGAGGCGGCGGAAACGCTTCGGCCGCGACTCCGCCTGACCTACATCCCGCGTACCGAGATCGGGCTCCCCTGATGCTGCGACCGACGCTCGTCCTTCTCGCACTCGCGATCGCACCGTTCCCGCTGGTCGCGCAGGGTACCTTCGCCAATCAGGGCTTCGGGTACCCGTTCGGACAGCTCAGCACCCGCGCGCTCTCCACGGGCGGCGCCGTGGTCGAGTTCGACGCGCGTTCGCCGCGGAATCCCGCGGCGATCGGCGGGTCCGGGCGGATCCTCTTCCTCCAGTACGAGCCGGAGTACCGTCGCATTACCGGGGAGGGTGTCGAGGTCGCGCAGCGATTCATCCGCTATCCGCTCATCGGAGGCGTGCTCCCGATCGGCTCGCGGCTGGCGATCGGCTTCACGACCTCGACGCTGCTGGACCGCACGGGGCAGTCGATCGAGGAGCGCACGGAGATCATCGCCGGCGAGCCGGTCACCTACGAGGAGATTGTCCGCAGCGACGGCGCGATGAACGATCTTCGCTTCGCCGCCTCGTACGCGATCACCCCGTCGCTCGATGTCGGCGCGGCGCTGCACGCGATCACGGGCGAGCACCGGCAGCTCCTGTCGCGTCGCTTCGAGACGCCGGGGTTCGACTCGCTCGGCTTCCGGACGCGCGCGAGCTTCAGCGGCCTGGCGTTCTCGGGCGGCCTGTGGTGGCGTCCGGCGCGCGGCGTCACCGTCGCCGGCTCCGGGCGACTCGGACGGGAGATCGAGGCGTTCATCGACGACACGGCGCGTGCGACGGCCGAGGTGCCGCACCGCGTCGGGATTGGCATCGGCATCGACCGGATCTCCGGTCTCTCGCTCGCCGCGAACGCCGCCTGGGAGGGATGGTCGAGCTTCGACGGTCTGGGCAGCGACCAGGTCAACTCGCACGACGTGCGCGAGTACGGCGTCGGTGCCGAGATCGCGGGGCCGACGCTGTTCGGCACGATGATCCCCTTGCGCGTCGGGGCCCGCTGGCGCGGACTTCCGTTCAGTCCCGACGGCGATCAGGTGATGGAGACGTCGATCGGCGGCGGCATCGCGATCCCGCTGCTGGCCGGTCTCTCGGCGATCGAGCTCGGTGTCCAGCACTCGCGACGCTCCAACGACCTGCCGTTCCGCGAACGCTCGCTCCTGTTCAGCTTCGCGATGACCATCTCCCCGTAATGACCGCCGTCGCGGCCGCGCCCGAGCCACTGATCCTGGTGGCGGACGATGTGCCCGCGAACGTGGAGCTGCTCTTCGACCAGCTCCACGCGCTCGGCTATCGCACGGTCTCGGCGCACGATGGCCCGTCCGCCGTGCGCGCGTGCGCCGAGCACCTTCCGGATCTCTGCATCCTGGACGTCTCCATGCCGGCCGGCGATCTGGGGTGCGACGATCGCTCCACGGGCTTCGAGGTGTGCCGCCGGATCAAGAAGGACCCGCGCACCGCGCGCATCCCGGTCATCTTCGTCACCGCGCTCAACGACACCACCGACCGCGTGAAGGCGATCGAGGCGGGCGGCGACGACTTTCTGACCAAGCCGCACAACCGGCTCGTGCTCGGCGCCCGGGTGCGCAGCCTGCTCCGCCTGAAGGCCGCCACCGATGCGCTCGAGGAGAGCTTCCGGAAGCTGCGCGAGCTGGAAAAGGTTCGCGACGATCTCATGAAGATGATCGTACACGATCTGAAGACGCCGCTCACGTCGGTGCTCGCGACGCTCGAGATGGTGATCGATGGCGACTTCGGCGAGATCACCGAACCGCAGCGGCAGGCGCTGGGTGATGCCGAGGGCAAGTCGGAGGATCTCCTGGCCCTGATCGAGGATCTGCTCGAGATCGCGCGGATCGAGGAGACCGTGCTGTCGCTCGACGTGCAGCCGATGGCTCCGGGCGCGTTGCTCGCCGAGGTTGCGCACGAGTGGCACATGCGGCTCAAGCAGGAGGAAGCGACGGCGACGGTCTCGGTCTCCGACGATGCGCCGGTATTCGACGCCGACAAGCCGCTGCTCAAGCGTGTCTTCGCCAACCTCATGCAGAACGCGCTCACGCACTCGGGGCGCGGCGTGCACATCACGCTCGAGGCGCGTCGCGATGGAGACGACGTGTTGTTCACCGTCGCGGACACCGGCCCGGGCATTCCGCCCGAGTATCACGAGCTCATCTTCAGGAAGTTCGAGCAGGTGCGGACGCCGAACCTCCCTCGCGTCCGGAGTTCCGGCCTCGGGCTGGCGTTCTGCAAGCTCGTGGTCGATGCGCACGGCGGGCGGATCTGGGTGCAGAGCCGCGAAGGCGACGGAAGCGCCTTCCACATTCGACTGCCGCGGGTCCCTCGCCGGTCGCCCACGCCGGCGGGGTCGTCCCCCGCGGCCTCGTCCAACGGTCCGCTCGGCGCGCATTCCGGATCGGCGTCTTCGCCGAGTACGGCGCAAAGCTCGACCCCGTGAACGTCCGGCTGCGCACCTTCGGGTGCCGGGCGAACCAGTACGATACCCAGCGGGTCCGGGCGCTCGCCGAGGCGGCCAGGGCTGCCGCTCACGCCCGAACTCGTGCCGACGGAGAGGCGGACGTCGTCGTCATCGGGAGCGGGAGCGCCCGCACGGGCCTCACCGGCGACTATCTTACGGTCGTGCTTCCGGACCCGGTTCCCCCGCGCGGGGGTAGATTTCGCGCGCGGCTCGAGGCGAGTGGCTCGCGTCCGCGAGCCCGACCGATCGACACGGCGATTTCGTGATGGCGACTTCCGCAAGACCCACGGTCTACATCGAGACCTACGGCTGCCAGATGAACGTCAGCGACTCCGAGCTCATGCTCGGCAAGCTGACGGCTTCGGGCTACGACGCCGTCGAGTCGCCGGATGCGGCCGACGTGATCCTCGTGAACACGTGCGCGATTCGCGAGCACGCCGAGCAGCGCGTGCTCGGCCGGCTGGGTGAGCTCAAGCGCCACATGAAGGTGGGTGCCGTAGTCGGCGTCACCGGGTGCATGGCGCAGCGCCTCGGGCCGGTGCTGCTCGAGCGCGCGCGACACGTGAGTCTCGTGATCGGACCGGACGGCTACCGCGCGCTCCCGTCTCTGATCGAGCGCGCCAGACGCGGCGAGCGCGCGACAGCGACGGACTTCGACCTCGAGGAGCACTACGAGGACTTCGCGGCACGGCGCTTCGACGGCGTGAAGGCGTGGATTCCCGTGCAGCGGGGCTGCGACTACAAGTGCACCTACTGCATCGTGCCGACGACGCGGGGACCGGAGCGCAGCCGGCGCCTCGCCGACGTCGTGCAGGAAGCCGAGCGGGTGGCCGCCGACGGTTTGACCGAGATCGTACTGCTCGGGCAGACGGTGAACTCGTATCACGATGGCGAGCACGACTTCGCGGACCTGTTGCGCGCGCTCGGCCGCGTGGACGGCCTGCGCCGTCTTCGGTTCACGAGTCCGCACCCGAACGACTTCTCCGACCGCGTGATCGCGGCGATGGCCGAGACGCGTGCGGTCTGCGAGCACGTGCACCTCCCGATGCAGTCGGGCTCCTCTCGCACGCTCAGGCGCATGCTGCGTCGGTACTCGCGGGAGGGCTACCTGGAGTGCGTGGCGCGGCTGCGCGCCGCGATCCCCGGACTCGCGCTGACCACCGACATCATCGTGGGCTTCCCGGGCGAGACCGAGGACGATTTCGCCGCTACGCTCAGCGCAGTGCGCGAGGTCGGGTTCGCCGATGCGTTCACCTTCAAGTTCTCGCCCCGCGACGGCACGCCGGCGACGCGGCTGCCGCCCGAGCTCGAGGTGTCGGATGAAGTCTCGAGCGAGCGACTCGCGCGGTTGATCGAGCTCGTGCGCTCCATCGCGCGCCGTCGGAACCTCGGCCTGCTCGGGCGGCGCGAGGAGGTGCTGGTGGAGAAGCTCTCGCGGCGCGGCGAGCTCCTGCAGGCGCGCACGCGCGACTTCAAGACCGTACTCGTCCCGGGGGACGAGTCGATGATCGGTCGCTATCTGACCGTCGAGCTGACCGGGACCACCGGTTCGACGTTCACGGGTAGCGAGGTCCAGGAGCGCCGCGCGCTCCCGCTGGCCGTATGAAGAACGCCCTCGAAGGCGCGATGCGCTCGATCTACGCCGAGCTGCGGGCGAAGAGTTCGCAGTTCTGCGACTGTGCGCAGTGTCAGGATGACGTGCTGTCGCTCGCGCTCAACCACAGTAGGCCGCGATACGTGAGCGGGAATCCGCCGCTCGGCGCCGTGGTGACCGGGGTGCAGCTCTCGTACGACCAGACGCGCGCCGAACTGACGGTGATCGTGTTCGACGCGATGCGGAAGGTGGCGGCGAGCCCGAGGCACGCCGGCGGCGCCAACAGCGGCGCGGGAGACTCGTAGGGAGGGCGCGCCGCGCCCGGGAGAGGGCGCGTGCCACTGATCGCCAGTGCGACCATCGTGATCGCCGCGGGGCTCTTCATCGGGCTCGGCGGCGATCTCGTTTCCGGACCGATCGAGTTTCTGGCGGGGAGTGCGGCGCTCGCCGTCTTCTGCCGGCGCGGCGTGGGCGTCGGCGTGGGGGGCGCGGCCGGCGACCGCGAGGTGTGGGCCGCGCGAGCGGCGATCGTTCTGCTCGCCGCGGCGTCGGTACTGGTGGGCAGCGCCGCGCGGCGAACCGATGCCCGATGTCTGGCGCGAGCGGCGGCCGCGCGCGCGTGGACCGTCCGCCTGGACGGCGTCGCCGCGCCTGGTGCCTACGTGCGCGGCACGCTCCTCGGCCGCGGGTGCACGCTGCCAATCGCGCTCACGGTGGTCGATGGCCGCGCACGCGACGGGGCCGTCGTCGCCGTGCGAGGCGTTCCGGCCGAGTCCCGCCGGGGCATGCTCATCCGGCGCGCCGGCGTGCGCGAGCTGCGCGCGCCGGAGGGGCTCCCCGCGATCCGGGCCAGGGCGCGCATGACGGTGGACCGCGTCTTCCGCGCCGACGCAGCGGTCGCCCGGGCGCTGCTGGTCGCGGACACGCGGCTGCTCACGCCGGAGATCCGCGAGCGCTATGCGGCGGCCGGGCTCGTTCACATTCTCTCGATCTCCGGGCTGCACGTCGGGATCATCGCGGCGGCGGCGCAGCTCGTCTTCGGCGCGGCGAGGCTCTCCGCGCGCGCGGCCATGCTCGCGACGATCGTCACGATCATCACGTACGTGGCGATCCTCGGTTTTCCGGCACCGGCGTGTCGCTCGGCGATCATGCTCGGCGCGGTCGTCGTCGCGCGGCTCGCCCAGCGTCCGACATCGCCCTGGGCCGCGCTGGCACTCGGCGCGCTCCTGCCGCTCGTGCAACCGCGGACGATCCTCGAGCTCGGCTATCATTTGAGCGTCGGCGGCGTCGCCGCGTTGATGGGAGCGGGCGCCCTGTCGCGTCGCGTGCTCGCGCCGAGGCTGCGCGGATGGCGGTTGACGATCGCGCGCGACCTGACGGCGAGCACGATCGCGACGGTGGCGACGGCGCCCCTTGTCGCCAGCGTCTTCGGGGTGGTGAGCCTCGTCGGTCCGCTCACGAACCTCGCAGCCGGTCCGCTGCTCGTGGTGCTGCAACCGATGCTCTTTCTCGCGCTGCTGGTGGCGCCCGTGCCCGCGCTGGCGACGTTCGTGGCGGATGCGGCGCACCCGCTGCTAAGGATGCTCGACGGGATTGCCGCGCTCGGCGCCGCGACGCCCCAT
>CAYLPM010000663.1:0-3403 GCA_964385525.1 uncultured Gemmatimonadaceae bacterium | reverse complement strand
GCATGCAGCTGCAGACCCGTCGTCGGGCCGGCATCAACGCTGGGACACCAAGTACGGCGGCCGCACATCGCCTGTCAAGATGCGACGCGTTCGTCCACGCCCCGAAATCGGGGGGCGAACAACGACGTCCCCGAAAACCCGCTCCGGAATTCCTCGCGGGTCTGCCCGCTGGCATCGCCGTCGCCCGGACGCGAGCGTTCGCCTTCTTTGTGATCGGCGCGAACCAGGGCTGGCTTCTGAACGGGTGGCCGCGGAAGCGCGACGGTTACCAGTATCAATGGGCTCGTACAAAGCGGCCAGCTGCTCCTACCGCGCCACCCGTCCGATCAGCTGCTCCGCCATCCGGTTGATCGTCGGCCACCGCGCGAGCTTCGCCCTCCACTCCTCCGGGATCGCGTGCTCTCCGTAGTATGCCCCCGCGAGCTGCCCGTAGACCGCGGCCGTGGTGTCCGCGTCATTGCCGAGGTTGACGGCCCTGAGCGCGCCCTCGGCAAAACTCGAGCTCCGATGGAAGGCCCACAATGCCGCCTCGAGCGAGCGTACGACGTAGCCGGTTCCGACGATCTCCGGTGGATCCTTGCGCACGAACGAGCCGCTCGCGACCTCCGAGAGCTCCGCGCCGAGCGGGTGCTCGTCCCAATACCCCGGCACCGGCGTGAAGCGCGGCGCGAGAAGCTCCGCCTTCGTGTGCCCGGAGAGCGCTCCCAGGATGAGACCGCCGAGGTAGCGACACGCGTCGAGGCAGACCGACGAGCCGTGCGTCGTGCGCGAGCACTCCGCGCAGGCGTCGAGACCTTCGCGCGGCGAGCGCGCAAAGTAGAGCGGCACGGGAGCCAGTCGCATGAGGGAGCCGTTGCCGGAACGGCGAGAATCCGTTTCGCCAGACACGGGGTCGCAGGTCGCGCCGAACCGTTCGAGCGCCTCGCGCGTCTGCGTCCCGATGTCGAAGCAGCGGCCCGTGCTGGAGAGGTGGCCTTCCTTCCACCACCGCACGTAGCGGCGCATCTGATCCGCGAGATCGACCCCATCGCGCTCGAGCAGACTCTCGGCGAGGCAGAGTGCCATCGCGGTGTCGTCCGTCCACTGGCCGGGCTTGAGGGAGAACGGGCCGCCGCCGAGCATGTCGGTCACCGGCTCGAAGGTGCCCGGCTTCTGGAACTCCACGCTCGTACCGAGCGCATCGCCCACCGCGAGCCCGAACAGCGCACCGCGCATCTGCTCGCGCAGATAGCGCGGGAGGCACGCGGTGCTCGACGGGATCGCCGGAGATGACGACTCGGTCCACTCGCGTACGAACGTGCACTGCGCGTCGGTCTGGGGCGAACGCGGGAAGTGCCGGTACTTCTCGACTCGCTGCCAGAGCTCATCGAGCGCCGCGAGGGCCTCCCCGCCGCCGAGTCCCCAGCGCGCGAGGTGGCAGCCGATCACGGTCCCCGTTCGGCCGATCCCGCCCCAGCAGTGCACGTAGATACCGTGGCCGGAGCGGTGCGCGGCGTCGATCCGGTCGAGAATCGCCGTCATCTCGGGCGCCGTCGGCGTCCGCATGTCGCGGATGCGCATGCGGTGGTATTCGACGGCGACCCCTCGCGACCGGGCAGCATCGCGAAGGATCGCGTCGTACGGTTCGAGCGGATCCTCCTCGGTGGTCAGGTCGACGAAGCAGGTGATCCCCGCATCCAGGTGGCGCTCGAGCTTCCGGCGCGCCTCGGCAAGATCCGCGTGTCCGGGATACTGGCCGGCGAAAATCCGCGTGCCGGGAATCCGGTAGGAGTTCCCGTCCGGTAACGCGGTCGTACTGGCGTGTCGGAAGGGCTCCGGCGCCCTCGCCTTCACCGCGTCGACATCCCCAAGGCCCCGACGATGAGCCGCGCCAGCCCTCGCGGGGCCATCCGCTCCCACTGCCATCCGACGACGAGCTTCACCGGCTGCGGAACCGTATCGGTGGTGCACGCGAGCGTGACGTCGCGGCCCGTCCGAACGACGCCCACGCTGCGGGGAGTCTCCAGTGCTCTGACGGTCCAGGTACGGCCGGACTCGTCGGTGATCATGCGCTGCGCCATGCTGCCTCCCGATGTCCTGCAACGTTCGGGGGACTCGGCCACGAGCGGGACGGTCTCTCGGGTACGGTGCCCTGCATTCAGACGACGAATCGGGGAGGGCGGTAATCCCTCCCCGACCCATCCGCTACCGCCGCCACCAGGTCGTCGGCGCCTCCGCCGGGTGATGCCCCAACTGCGCCATCGTCCCGGCATCGTATACCCGCCCGTTCACGATCACGTACTGGATCGACGTCGAATTCCGGATCGATTCGAGGGGGTTGGCATCGAGCACCAGGAGATCCGCGAGCTTCCCCCGCGTCACCGAGCCGATGTCCGCATCCAGACCGAGGTACTCGGCGCCGCTCAGCGTGGCGGCCCGCAGCGCCTCGTGGTTCGTCATCCCGCCCTGCTCCAGCATCCAGAGCTCCCAGTGCGCGCCGAGGCCGTCGAGCTGGCCGTGCGCACCGACCTGCACGCTGACGCCGCGGTCGAGGAGCGCCTTCGCCGCCCGCGACACCTCGATGTAGGAGAAGTCCTCCTCGGAGGCCATTTCGCGCCGGCGGGCGCGGGCGTCGAGCTGCCCGGGCGCGGTGAAGCGGCGCAGTCGTTCGTTCTTCCAGACTTCGTCGTGCTGGTACCACCAGTACTCGCCGTTCAGACCGCCGTAGTTCACGATCAGCGTCGGCGTGTAGCCGGACTCGCTCGCCGCCATGAGCGCCAGGACATCATTATAGAGCGGCGCGACCGGGATGTTGTGCTCGACCCCCGTGTGACCGTCGAGCACGTGGGTCATGTTGAAGAAGAACGTGCTCCCGCCTTCCGGGACGACGAGCATCTCGAGCTCGCGCGCCGCCTCGACGATCTGCTGCCGCGCGTCGCGCCGCGGCTGATTGTAGCTCTTGACGCTGAACGCGCCGACGGCCTTCATGCGGCGAAGATGCGTCAGCGCGTCCTCGTAGGAGGTCGTGATCGCCCTCGAGGGCGACTCGGCGCCGTAGAGGATAGTACCCGTCGAGAAGAGTCGCGGACCGGTGATCTCTCCGCGCTTCAGCATCTCGGAGGCCGTGAAGATCATCTCCGTGTTGTTCGACGGGTCGTGCATCGTGGTGACGCCGAAGGCCAGGTTCGCCAGGAAGGCCCAGTTTGTACGCGGCGTGATCCCGCTGGAGCCCGTACCGATGTGCGCGTGCACATCGATGATCCCGGGCATCACCCACTTCCCGGCGACGTCGATGCGCTGCGCGCCCGCGGGCACCTGCACCTGGTCCGACGGTCCGATCGCCGTGATTCGATTGCGATCGATGACGATCGTCGCATTGGGGATGACCTCGTCGCCGTTCATCGTGATGGCCGTCGCGCCGACG
>CAYLPM010000662.1:0-6377 GCA_964385525.1 uncultured Gemmatimonadaceae bacterium | reverse complement strand
TCGAGCGTGCCCGGCAGCATGGCGGCGCGGTCCGGCATGGTGGGTCTCCTAAGGCTTATAGGAGAATGATGTCAGCGTTCTCCTAAGTCGTCAAGGAGAGAGATCCCCGGGGGCGCAGTCCGGGTTCGCGGCTGCCGCTTCCGGCATCTCGTATCGTCCAAAAAAGGCCGGAACCGCGGAGGACGCAGAGGGGCAGAGGACGCAGGGAGCTGCGTATCGGGCGAGGTTTCGACCGCCACGATGCTGGTATGCTTGATGAACGGCCTCGGGACGCCATGCCGTCCCGAGGCCGTTTTCCAGAGTTCAAAAAGCTTCTCCTGCGAAGTGCCTCATGATGGAAGTCTAATTTCAGCCTGTCGAGGACAATCGCCACGTCGCGTATCATCTACCGGGGCGGAGGAATCACTTTTGGCGACTCCGTCACGAAATCCCGGCGGACCCAATCGCCCACAAAGGCTGCGGTCATCGGCTCGCGAATCGCGCGCGAGAGATCGAGCTCTCGGAGCAGCGTCTGGCCACGGGCCCCGGCTGCAGCGGTAAGTTGAGCGACGCCCAGAAGCTCGCGCGCAGGGATATCGTCCGCCGTAAGAATGCGCCGAAGCATTCGTTCGCCCAGTGTCCAGTTGCCGAACCGGCTGTACGCCCGCGCGGCCGCCATGCGGGCAACAGGGGTGTTCAGGGACTCATACATGGAGACCAAGGCTTCCGCCACCCAATCGCGACGAACGCGTACGCTCGTAGACGCGCTGGAGCCGAGAAGCGTTATCGCTGCCTGCTGCGCGAACCTGCGGCTATTGTCCTGAGCGATGAGCACGAGTTCGCGCAGGATCGAATCCGTTCGTGCGGTCGGACGCGGGCCGATCAGTTCGGCGAGGAGGACGGAACTGGTCGGTCCTCTGTGGCTTGGTGGTGTTTCGAGCTCTCTAACGAATGAGTTCACGAGTTCGGCTGCGGACGGATGCAACTGTATCTGAGCACGCACCGTAAGCGGTGAAGCAAGACAGCCCAGTGCAGTCAGTACCACTACGCCTTTCATTCGCATGAGAGCCTACCTGTCAATCAAACGGGCCAGACTGTGCTCCGCTACATTATGCTGCTGGCTTTGCGTGAGAGGAATGCAGCACCTTCGGTCGGCGTTCCTTCGCCGCGATCGATGTGAGCGACGCGGGAGGCCGACGCGGTCGTCAGGGCACGCGCCGCACGGCCCCCTCGTAGATCGTCGTCCAGCGATGCAGCTCCCCGCGGAACGTGCCCGACGTCAACGACGAATCCGGCTCGAACATCGCTCTGGCGGCCGCCTCATCCTCGGCTTGGACGAGAATGAGACCCCACTCGCCGAAGCGGCCGCCGGCGATGATCGCGCCCTCGCGCCGCATTCGCGCGAGATTCGCCGAATGCGTATCGAAGTGCCGCTGCGCGGATGGCGCGAGCGTCGTATCCCACCCCGGACCGGTCGTGTACATCATGGCGAACAGCGAGGGCTCCGCGACGCCGGGCTGGCGCGCCTCCGCGACCATGAAGCCGGCACCAACGCCCAGGGACACGCCGCACAGCAGCATGCACAACCATTGGAGTCGCGACATTCGGCACCCCCGTAGTCCGGATCGGGTCTCAGTGCGACGCGTCGGGGAGCGACGCGGAACCGCGGTGCTCTTCCAGCACGGCGCGGATCCGCGCACGCCACTCGTCGCGCGCGGTCTCGTCGAGCGCGGGATCTTCCCCCGCAATCTCGAGCGCGCGACGAAGAACCGCCATGGCCTCGGTGGCGCGGCCGGCCTCCATCAGCGCCTGACCCAATCGGAAGCGGGCCGCGGTCGACAGCGCATGGGCGTCGACGACGAGTTCCATGATCGACACGCGGGCAGGCGGTGTTCGTGCGAGGATCGCGGCACGGGTGAGCACGTGCTCGCGAAAGAGATCACTCCCGGGCACGGAGCGGATCGCGTCGCGGTAGGCCGCTGCGGCGGCGGCCGGGACGGTCTCGGCGAGACGATAGAGCTCCTCCTCCGTCGGCACGGGGCCGCTGCCGGGATGCCGGACGACAGTGAACAGGGAATCACGAGGCGGCTCGAGACTCGCGAACGCCCGCGCGGCGGCGGCATCGTTCATCAGCGCCGACTCGAGAAACAGTCGGATCGCGCGCGCCGAGCTTCGATGGATGGCCGGTTGATTCGGCGTGCGGCCGAACGGCGCGTGGGAGAGAAAGTCACCGTGAGCCGCATCGCGAAACGCCAGGCGGGTGATGTGCGCGTAGGGCAGGGCGGTGACGACGTCCGGAACCTTCTCGAACTGCGGAGACGCCTCATCGGGGGCACGCTCGATCAGCAGCGTGGGGATTCTGACGCGGTGCGGCTCGTAGTGGACCGAGCCGGCGATGATGTCGGCGCCGCGGCGATACCGCTCCCAGCCCTCGATGGAAACGAAGGCGGACGCCTGCATGTCGCGCATCACCCAGAGCAGTGCCGCCAGCGAGCTACCGCTGAACGACGCGACGGCGAGGCGGCGCGCATCGGCGTACGGGAGCCGGCGCAACACGGAGTAGACGAAACCGCCGTCGTCCAGGCTCGTGTCCAGCGTCAGCGCATTCGGCGTGTACTCGAGCGCGCCGCCGGTCATGCGTCCGTTCGACGGGAAGGCCGCGACCACGAAGCCGTGGCTCGCGAGGTACGCCGGCAGCAGGGGATCGTTCACGCCGACTGCGCCGAAGTAGAGAACGGTCGGGTGCGTGCCGGGCAGGACGGGCGCATCGCGGACGGCGGGCGTCGGCTCATCCCACAGGCGTGCGGCGGCGCCGGAGTCGTTGCCGGCGGCGACGGCCGACCGGATGAACTCCGCGCGGAGCCGTGCCGAGTCCGATGCCGGCATCGCGATGTCGAAGTCCAGCTCGCGGTGCGCGAGCCGCCGGAACTCGCCGGCGGCCATGGCGCGCGCGCCTCGCACGGGGAGCGCCGGATACCATACCGAGATCTGCACCGGCCGCGCCGTCTCTCCGGCGAGACGGCCGCGAAAGTCACGCAGGGGGCGGAAAGCTCGTGTCGAGTCCAGCGCTTCGACGAGCGTGAACCCCACCGCGTGGGGCCCCGGATCGTGCGCCGGCGAACGCTGCGCCGATGCCGGCCACGACAGGATGAGCGATGCGCAGACTCCGTTCAGAAGAAGTACGGACCGTGGCAGCGCACTACGGAACGGACCCCTCACGGCGCGCCTCCGGCCGCGCACTCGTATCCCGGCACGTGCCGTCCGAGATGAATATCCCGCGTCACGAGCCAGCCGCCGCTCGCGTCGCGAGTCGGCTGCACGAGGCCGCTCCCGCCTCTCGGCGTCGCGGACCCGGCACGCTCCTCCGCGGACAGCCGCGGATCGTCGAGGAACTCGATGTCGTCGAGATAGTACGTGCAGCAGTCCTCCTCGATGACGTGCATGTGCACGTGGGCCGGCGTCGTGGCGTCGGGATAGCTCGCCGGCCGGATGGTGTCGAAGCGATAGCGACCCACTGCGTCGCTCCGCGCCCACCCGCGGAGCCGCCCGTGCGCGTACGCAGAGCTGCCGCGACGCGCCGCATCGCGCGGGTACTCGCCTCGCGCATCGGTGTGATAGGCATAGACGATGACCCCCGGCGCGGGGCGCCCCCGGCAGTCGAAGACGGTTCCCTCGATCCGCATCGGTGCCCCGGGCTCGGAGGCGGGCGCGATGCGCGCGGCGGTGGGAATCGAAGGGGGCAGGCCGTCGAAGACCGCCTCGCACCCCTCGCACGGCAGCCCGATGACGGGCTCGCGCACGGATCGCTCGGCGACATCCTGTGCGCCGGCGCAGCCGGCTGCCGTCGCCAGCAGCAGGGCGGTCATCACGACGTGCGGCATCGATCGATGTCTGGTCATCATGCGTAGATGCCGCCGAGGCCCGCGGCGTTTGAACGGAGCGACGTTGGTTGCCGGCCAGGCCCGCGCGATTTCACCGGAAATCGTCGTCCTCGCCCTCCGGGCACCGAGGCATGCCTGAGCCTGGACAAAGGGCTTTGCGTTTCAAAGCCGAGTGGTGTATAGTCCTCCGGCCCTGACGTCTCTGCGCGTTAGGCTCAGCGCGGACCGTCCGAAACCGGTACGCACCGGGAGGTGTCATGAAGACCGTCGGCGAACGGGCGAGGCACTGGCTCGACGAGCTCGGCTGGAATCTCCGCTACGCCGCACGCTTCCTGCGGCGCACCCCCGCCTTCACCCTGCCGGCGGTCGCGTCCCTGGCCCTCGGCATCGCTGTCAACACGACGATGTTCAGCGTCTTCAACGCGCTGATCGTGAAGCCGCTCGGCGCACCCGCCGGCGCCGACCTCGTGCGGATCGGCCGATCCGCCCTGGGCGCGCAGGACTTCCGCTCGCTCGAGCACGAGGAGCTCGTGTTCCTGCGCGATCATGCGTCGTCGCTCGATGGGCTCGCCGGCGAGGCCATGGATGCGGTGATCATGGGCGGGCCCGAGGGCTCGCAGGCGGTCGGGACCGAGTTCGTGATCGGCGACTACTTCTCGATGCTCGGGCTCCCGCCCGTGCTCGGGCGCGGCTTCACCGCGGAGGAAGAGCGCGTTCCGGGCGCGGGGCCGGTAGCGGTGATCAGCGACCGGTTCTGGCACCGCCGCTTCGCCGCCGATCCCGGGATCGTCGGCGCGAGCGCGACGATCAACGGTGTGTCGTTCACGATCGTCGGCGTGGCGCCGCCCGGCTTCGCCGGCACCTTTCCCGGAGTAGACATCGAGCTCTGGCTGCCCCTCGGGATGAAGGACGTCGTCGACCATCGCCCACCCGGGGGTGCGCTCCCATCGGTGCAGCTCATCGGCCGCTTGCGGGAAGGCGTGTCGATCGCGGCCGCGCGCGCCGAGCTCGATGTGCTGGCGCGGCGGATGGCCGACGAGAATCCCGCGCGCGACCGGGAGCGCGGCTTCGCCATCGCGAGCGCGCGCGGGGTCCACCCGGCATTCGCCGGTCCCCTCAGAGTCTTTCTGTTGCTGCTGATGGCGGCGGTCGGCGTCGTGCTCCTGATCGCGTGCGCCAACGTCGCCAGCCTGCTGCTCGCCCGCGCGAACGCGCGCCGCCGCGAGCTGGCCGTCAGACTCGCGCTCGGCGCCAGCCGCCGGCGCCTCGTCACGCAACTGCTCGTCGAGAGCCTGCTCCTCGCCGCACTCGGTGGGACCGCCGGGCTGCTGCTGACGCTCTGGCCCGTGCATCTGCTGAACGCGCTCACCCTTCCCGGACCCGGCGGGGCTCGCACGTTCTTCGACCTGCGTGTCGACGAGCGCGTACTGCTTTTCACCGTCGCCGTGACCCTGCTGACGGCGCTCGTCTTCGGCCTGCTGCCGGCGCTCCGCGCAACCCGTGTCGACCTCATGTCGACGCTGAGGGACGCCACGCCCGGATTCGTCCGCGGGCGCTCGGCCGTGCGCGGCGCGCTGGCCGTCATGCAGGTCGCGAGCGCCTTCGTCCTGCTCACCGGGGCGATGCTGCTGCTCCGGAGCCTGCGCAACAGCGAGACGCTGGATGCCGGTCTGGATCCGGATCAGGTCGTCGTCGCCTCCGTCGACCTTCAGAAGCTGGGATACGATGCGTCGAGGACGCAGGCGTTTCATGCCGACGTTCTCGACCGCGCGCGGGCACTGCCGGGCGTCGAGGCGGCGGCGCTCGCGACCTTCGCCGGCCATCCGTCGGCACTCGCCGTCCCGGGCGTGGAGACACCGGACGCGCGGGAGCGAATGAGCGTCCGCACGGCGTCGATCTCGACCGACTACTTCGCGACCGTGCGGCAGCCGCTCGTTCGCGGCCGCGACTTCGTGGCTCGCGACTTCGCTCCTCGAGACGTCCCGGCCCGCGGCTTCCCGGCTCCCGACGCTGCCGGACCGCCCCGCATCGCAATCGTCAACGAGGCCATGGCGCGGCGCTTCTGGCCGGGCCGCGATCCACTCGGCGAGCGATTCGGCCTCGGCGAGGACCTGGCCGAGCACGTGATCGTCGGCGTCGCGAGGGACGCGCGATATGCGTTCGTCGGCGGCGAGGTGGAGCCGTTCGTGTTCGTGCCGGCCTCGCCCGCGACGGGAGTGCTTCACGTGCGCACGCCGGCACCGCCATCGCAGGCATTGGCCGACATCAGACGCATGGTGCTGGACATCGACCCGCGCATCGTACCGTACTTCACCGGCCGGACAATGCGGGAGCACATGGCCTCGTCGCTCATACCGGCCCGCATCGCGCACGTCGTGCTCGGCGTGGCCGGCGGGATCGCGCTGCTGCTGGCGGCGGGCGGGCTCTACGGCCTCGTCTCATACACGCTCGAGCAGCGGCTGAAGGAGATCGGGATCCGCGTCGCCCTGGGCGCCTCGCGCCAGCGAGTGTTTCGCG
>CAYLPM010000661.1:0-3373 GCA_964385525.1 uncultured Gemmatimonadaceae bacterium | reverse complement strand
GATTGCGAACGCCACGCAGCGGAGCCGTGAAAGGATTCGCTCGGTCGAGCGAATCGGGATAGTGATCACGGGAATGCTCGGGGTGCTCGCGATCGGTTCCGCGGTCGTCGTGGGTTGGCTCGATCGCCGCGCGCGCGCGCTTGCCGCCGACGCGGAGCGTCGGCGGCGCGAAGGGGCACAGGCGCTCGAGGAGACCGCCCGAGCGACCGAGGCGCGGGCCCGGCTGCTCCGCGGCGTGACGCACGACGTGAAGAATCCGCTCGGAGCGGCGCAGGGGTATGCCGAGCTGCTGCAACTGGGCGTGCGTGGCGAGATAACGCCGCAGCAAGCCGAATTGGTCAGCGGCATCCGGCGATCGATCGACGGCGCGCTGTCGATCATCGCCGATCTGCTCGATCTCGCGCGCGTGGACGTCGGCGGCTTGTCGGTGGATCGCGTGAGCACCGCACTGGGACCGCTGGTAGGCGAGACGGTGGACGGGCATCGCGCGGCTGCGGCTGCCGCGGGGCTTTCGCTCGACTCGGAACTGCCCGCGCGCGGTCTGCAGATCCATACCGACCCGGCCCGCGTGCGACAGGTCCTGGACAACCTGCTGTCGAACGCGATCAAGTACACGCCGCCGCCGGGCCAGATCCGCGTTGCGGTGCAGGAGTCACCATCGGAGCGTGGCGGCAGATCGGGCGCGCGGATCGCCATTCTGGTGCGGGACACCGGCCCCGGCATTCCGCTCGCGCACCGGGAGAGCATCTTCGACGAGTTCACGCGGCTCCACGATGGCACGAGCGTGAGCGGGCATGGACTCGGGCTCGCGATCAGCCGTCGAATCGCGCGCCTGCTGGGCGGAGACCTGACCGTGGACGGTGCCCCGGGAGAAGGAGCCACGTTCGCGCTGTGGCTCCCGCTTCGCGCCGAGCGCGCTGCGACCTCGACTGCGACCGAGGAGACCGCAGGGGCCGTGGCGACCGCGGCAACCGCGGAGGATTCGCGATAGGCCAACGTCCTCGGGTCCGCGGGCGGCGCTCACTTCCCGTCCTCCGGTGCCGAGGGCTACCTTTTCGTCAGCGACCCCGATCAGCGACGTCGAACCAGTCTCACGGCCGCCCCGAGTCACATGCGCTTCCCATCGCTCGCCCTGCTCCTGCTCGCCACTCCTCTGGCGGCGCAGCAACCGCTCCAGCTCACCGCCGACGATTACGCTCGCGCCGAACGCTTCCTCGGGGCGAGCACCACATCGCTGGTCACCGGCACCGGCATCCGGCCGACGTGGCTCGAGAACGGCAGGTTCTGGTATCGCACCACGGTGCCTAACGGCAGCGCGTTCTTCGTCGTCGATCCCGTGCGCGGCACGCGCGAGGCGGTGTTCGACCAGACGCGGCTTGCGACGGCGCTGGCCGCGGCGTCAGGCGGCCGGGTGGAGGGCAATCGGCTTCCGTTCCAGACGTTCGAGCTGGCACGGGACGGCCGCTCGCTGACGGTCGGCGTGGAGAATCGACGCTGGCGGTGCGACCTCCAGCGGTACACCTGCGCACCCGCCGACTCCACGCCGGCGTCGCCTCGCGCGCCGCCGAACTCCAGCGTGTCGCCCGATGGGCAGTGGGCCGTGTTCATCCGCGAGCACAACCTCTGGGCCCGGCAGCTCGCCTCCGGAACCGAGACGCAGCTCACCACCGATGGCATCGAGGATTTCGGCTACGCGACGAACAATGCGGGGTGGACGCACAGCGACCGGCCCGTCGTCACGTGGTCGCCCGATTCACGGCAGATCGCGACCTTCCAGCACGATGGACGCGGCGTCAGCGAGATGCATCTCGTGTCCACCAACGTCGGTGCGCCGAGGCTGCAGTCGTGGAGATATCCGCTCCCCGGCGACAGCGTGATCTTCCGCATCAGCCGGGTGATCATCAATCAGGGGCCGGATGGCCAGCCACGAGTGGTGCGGCTGCGGATGCCGCCGGATGCGCACCGCTCCACGGTGTCCGATCACGTGGCCTGCGGCGCCGCGATCTGCGACGTGCAGTGGTATCCGGACGGTTCGCACGTCGCCTTCATCTCGAGCTCTCGCGATCACAAGACGGCCTGGTTCCGAGTGGCCAACGCCCAGACCGGCGAAGTGCGCACGCTGATCGAGGAGCGCATGCCGACGCAGGTTGGCGATGCGTCGCTGGCGGAGGATCTCTGGCGCGTGCTGCCTGCGTCGAACGAGCTGATCTGGTGGTCGCAGCGTGATGACTGGATCCACCTGTACCTGTACGATCTCGGGACAGGGCGTCTCAAGAACCGCATCACGACCGGCGACGGCAACGTGAGCGAGATCGTGCGCATCGATGAGCAGGCACGCATGATCTACTTCATCGGCGTGGGGAAGGAGGCCGGTCGCGATCCCTACTTCCGGCATCTGTACCGGATCGGGTTCGATGGGCGCGGCCGGACGCTCCTCACGCCGGAGAACGCGAATCACGTCGTCTCGCTGTCGCCGGATGGCCGGTACTTCGTGGACAGCTACTCGACGCCCGACACGCCGCCGGTCACCGTGCTGCGCGACATGAACGGTCGGCTCCTTCAGACGCTCGAGCGGGCCGACATCTCGCGCCTTCTCGAGACCGGGTGGAAGCCGCCGACACCGATCCGCATGAAGGCGCGCGATGGCACGACCGACATCTACGGATTGATGTACACGCCGTCGACGCTCGATTCGACGCGAAAGTACCCGATCATCAACCACATCTATCCGGGGCCGCAGTCGGGGAGCGTCGGGACGCGCAGCTTCTCGCCCGCGCGGGGCGACAATCAGGCCGTGGCGGAGCTCGGGTTCATCGTCGTGGAGATCGACGGCATGGGGACGCCGGGCCGCTCGAAGCGCTTCCACGACGCCTACTACGGCGACATGGGAGACAACACGCTCCCCGATCAGGTGGCGGGGATGCGGGAGCTGGCGCGGCGGTATCCCTTCATCGACATCGACAAGGTCGGCATCTGGGGCCATTCCGGCGGCGGATTCGCCACCGCGGCCGCCATGTTCCGGCACCCTGACTTCTTCGATGTCGGCGTCGCGCAGTCCGGCAACCACGACAATCGCAATTACGAGGACGACTGGGGCGAGCGCTACCAGGGGCTGCTGGTGGGGAACGGCGACACCGACAACTATGCCGACGAAGCCAACCAGACGCACGCCGCGAATCTTCGCGGCAAGCTGCTGCTCGCGCACGGCGCGATGGACGACAACGTGCCGCCGTACAACACCACGCTCGTCGTGGATGCGCTGATCGACGCGGGGAAGGACTTCGATCTCATCATGTTCCCGAACGCGCGTCACGGGTACGGCGCGGACAACAACTACATGATGCGGCGGCGATGGGATTACTTCGTGCGGCAC
>CAYLPM010000660.1:0-1564 GCA_964385525.1 uncultured Gemmatimonadaceae bacterium | reverse complement strand
GTGCCGAAGAGCGTTCAGCGCATCGAGGCGCGGCACGAGCTCAACTGGGTGCAGGCGTGCAAGGGCGAGGCGCAGGTGAGCGCCCCGTTCGACTACTCGGCGCGGCTCACGGAGACGATGCTGCTCGGCCTCATCGCGCTCCGCGCCGGGCAGGGAAAGAAGATCTACTACGATGGACCCAACATGCGGATCACGAACGTGCCGGAAGCGAATGCACTCCTGACGCGGGAGTATCGTGCCGGCTGGGAGCTCTGATGTACCGCCGCGGGAGGACTGCATGAGGCTTCACGAACGGAACGATCGCGCTGAACGAATCGCGCCGGCCACCATGATCCGGGCCACGAGCTGCGTCGCGATCGCGATCACGATCGCCGGCTGTGCCGGAACGCCGGATCCGTCGGCACAGGAGCGCGCGCCGGCGACGGTCGCGCGGGGTGATGTCGCGCAGGGGGACTCCGCATCGATGAACACGTTGACCGCGCAGGAGCGCGCCGCCGGATGGCGGCTTCTCTTCGACGGACGGAGCCTCACGGGGTGGCGCGGCTACAAGCAGCAGTCACTCCCTGGCGGCTGGGAGGCGGTGGATGGAGTGCTCACGCGCACGGGGCGCGGCGGTGACATCATCACCACGGACCAGTTCCGCGATTTCGAGCTCGCGCTCGAATGGCGTCTGTCGCCGGACGGCCCGGCAGGGAACAGCGGGATCTTCTTCCGCGCCACCGAGGAGTCGGACGAGATCTACTGGGGCGCGCCGGAGATGCAGATCCTCGACAACGCCCGGCATCCGGATGGCCGCTCGCCGCTGACGTCGGCCGGGTCGAACTACGCGCTGCATGGCGTCGGGCACGAGCACGCGAAGCCGGTGGGCGAGTGGAACGCGATGCGACTGGTGGTGAACGGCAACCACGTCGAGCACTGGATGAACGGCACGAAGGTCGTCGAGTACGAGCTGGGGAGCGCCGACTGGCAGCGACGCGTTGCGGAGAGCAAGTTCGCGCCGCACCCGCTGTACGGGAAAGTCGAGCGCGGCCACATCGGGCTGCAGGATCACGGGACGTACGTCGCGTTCCGGAACGTCAGGATCCGGGAACTGCCGTAAGGGAGAGGTGGTACCGCCGCGGACGCGGAGGCTGGACCGCGGAGTACGCGGTGAGGAACCGCGGAGGAAACGCGGAGGAAACGCGGAGGAACGCGGAGGACGGCTCACGGTCAAAGGCCTGCCCCCGACGAGCCCGGAAGACGGCGCTTTTGAAAAAGCCTCGGGCGAGCCATGGCCCACCCGCAGGTCGTGCACGAAGCCAATCAGGGTTCGTAGAGCTGTGAACCTTGCCCCGTGTGCAGTTCCTCTGCGTCCTCTTGTCCCTCTGCGACCTCTGCGGTTTCAAGAGAAAGTTCGGACGGGAAGCAGAATCAAAACAGGCCATCGCGACTTCAACCAGCGAGACCAACCATGCGGAGCACGCGATTCCGGCTCAGCACGATGATGTTCCTCCAGTTCTTCATCTGGGGCGCGTGGTACACGAGCATCGCCGTGTACATGACGCAGCAGGGGATGGAGACCCTG
>CAYLPM010000659.1:0-1686 GCA_964385525.1 uncultured Gemmatimonadaceae bacterium | reverse complement strand
GTCGCGCAGCTGGGCCATCATCTCGTCGATCAGCTTGCGCAACGCCTCGCGTGCGCGGCGCTCCTGTGTGGGCGCCTTCCTGGTCTCGTCCGGCAGTCCGTCTCTCCGGCGTTCGGGAAGCGGGCTCGGGGTGAGGCTCGCTACAAGATATGCGATGGCGACGCCTGGACCACCCCCGGATTGGCTGGTCGGCTGACGACGTGACCGGCGTGCAGGCTGGCCAGTCTGGCATGCAGGACGATGCGTGCACTCCGCCGACCACTCCTCTCGATCCTGATGCCGGAGGGGGCACTCCTCCTCGGGGCCGTCATGTTCGCGCGCCACGCCTCCGCGACGGAGACGGGCGCGCATTTGCTGCGTGTCGTGCCGTGGGTCGTGCTCGTCACCGGCGTCGCGCTCGGCACCCGCTTCGGCCGGACGCGCCTCCTGCTCGCCCTCTCGGTCGTCGGACTGGCACTTGCGGGCGTGCTGCTGGCTCCGACGATCGCGGCGACCGATCCCGACAGCGCGCGCGCGGCGATCCAGACGATCGCACTGCTGGTCCCCGCCAACCTCGTCGGCGTCGCACTGATCGGAGAACGCGGCCTGTTCACGCGGGCCGGCCTCGCGCGATTCGCAACGATCGGAGCACAGGCGGCGCTGGTCCTGCTGATCGCGCGCACGGCACAGGCGGATGCGCTGCGAGTGCTCGCACTCGCGCCGCTGCCGGAACAATGGCTCGCCTCGAGCGGCATGGGACAGATCGCCACGATCACATTCGCCCTCGCTGCCGGCGTGCTGCTGACGCGTGGCCTCTTGTCGCGCGAGCCGTTCACGCGCGCCCTGCTCTGGGCGCTCGCAGCCTCGTTCGTCGCGCTTCGCGCGCCGGCCGACTCCGCCAGCGCCACCCTTTACCTCTCCACGGCGGGGCTGATGCTGGTCGTCGGGACCGTCGAGGGCGCCTACGCGATGGCGTTCCGCGACGAGCTGACGGGACTGCCGGGCCGTCGCGCGCTGCTGGAGTTGCTCGCCCGTCTGGATGAACCGTACACCCTCGCGATGGTCGACGTCGACCACTTCAAGCAGTTCAACGATCGCCACGGACACGACGTCGGGGATCAGGTGCTGCGCATGGTCGCGGCGCGGCTGCGCGACGTCCGCGGAGGTGGGCGCGCCTTTCGCTACGGCGGCGAGGAGTTCACGATCGTCTTTCCGGGCATGCCGATGGACGACGCGCTGCCGAATCTCGAGGAGGTGCGGCGCGTGATTCACGGCGCCGCGTTCACGCTCCGCGAACCGGGTCGACCGCGCCGGAAGCCCAAGCGCTCGGCGCGGCCGAGCACGCGCAGTACGCGACCGCGCCTGAAGATCACCGTGAGCATCGGCGCCGCCCAGCGGTCAGCCCGGCTCGCCGATGCGGCGCAGGTGATCAGGGCCGCCGATGCGGCGTTGTATCGCGCGAAGGACGCGGGTCGGAATCAGGTCGCGACCTGAGACTCTCATCGGGCTCGATCACCGCGATCTCCAGGGACGGATCGAGCTCCGGCTCGCGCGGGGCGTCCGTCGTGAGCCACGAGTCCAAGCCCGAGTTGCGGGTCCGGTTCATCTGGAGCAACTGATTCAGCCGCGGCTCGCTCGTCGCATCTCGCTCGCGCGGCCGGGCGCGGCCGAATACGCGTCGCAGGCGCTGCACGAGCAGCCAGCCGG
>CAYLPM010000658.1:0-5441 GCA_964385525.1 uncultured Gemmatimonadaceae bacterium | reverse complement strand
GCACCGCGCGCCCCATCGTGCACGGTGTGGTCGTGAGTCCCGACAATCGGTATGCGTTCGTGAGCGTGGAGGGAATCGGCGCCGAGCCGGGCACGGTCGAGATCATCGATCTCGAGGCGCTGCGCAGCGTGGCACGGGTGGATGTGGGGCAGCAGGCGGCGGGAATCGATTTCTGGAAGACGGAAGAGCGGCCATGAAAGTTCGGGGGCGGGGCCGAGGGGATCCAAGCTGCGAGCGGCCAGCTGAACAGCGTACCAGCCGTGAGCTGCGGCGGTGACCGACTGCGCGGACGCTTCAGCTGCCGGCTGACGAGCCGGTCAGCTGTCGGCTCACAGCTTGGATTCCCTCAGCCGTGCCCCCCGACCTTTCACGTTTAGCTCACGGCTGGTACGCTGGCTGGCTGAAGGCTCACGGCTTGGATTCCGGCAGAATCGCCCCCGGACTCTCACGCCTCGCGCAGTGCCGCCATGGGTGTCTGCCTGAACACATCCCTTCCCGTCAGCAACCCGATCGCCACGCTCAGCAGCACCATCACCGCAACCAGCGCCACGACCGGCCCGTACGCCGGCACGAACGGCACCTCGAAGATGAACCGCGAGAGCGCCCACGCGCCGCCCATCGAGAGGACGACGCCGGTCAGCCCGCCGAGGGCGCCGAGCACGACGTACTCGGAGAGCATGATGCGTCCGATCTGTGCGCGCGTGGCGCCGAGCGTCTTGAGCAGCACGCCCTCGCGCAGCCGCTCGCGCCGCGTCGCCGCCACGGCACTGAAGAGGACCGGCACCGCGAGCGCGACGCTGAAGACCGCGAGAAACCGGATCGCCGCCTGCACGCGACCGAGGATCGTCGCGATCGTGGTCTGAATCTGCGTCAGATCGAGACTCGAGACGTTGGGGAAGCGCGCCACGAGGTCGCGCTGGAGGAGCGCGAGGGCGGTATCACCGGGCACGTCGGCGAGGACCACGAACTGCTTCGGCGCATTGCGCAGCACCGACGGCGAGAAGACGGCGAAGAAGTTGGGCTCGAACCGGGCCCAGTCCACCGTGCGCAGGCTCGTCACGACCGTCGGAATCGCGGCGCCCTGCACGTCCCACGTGATCGTGTCGCCGAGCGTCACGCCGAGCTCCGACGCGACGTCCGCTTCCATCGAGACCTCGGCCGCGCCGTTCCGCCCGACCGCCGCCTCCGCGTCGAACCAGCGCCCCGACTGGAGCACCTCCGACGTGACCAGCGAGTCGCGGTACGTCGATCGATACTCGCGCCGCAACGCCCAGCGGCCCGGACGCGGGCCCGTCGTATCCTCCAGGATGTCACCGATGGCGCGCCCGTTGATCGACTCGATGCGCATCGGGACGATCGGCACGCTCTGCACGATCTCGTGCCCATCGTCGACGATCGCGGCCTCGAGCGGCGCGAGCTGATCATCCTGGATGTCGAAGAACACGATGTTCGCCTGGGTCGAGGCCGTGCCGATCGCGAGGCGGTGCAGCAGGCTGCTCTGCGCCTGGTACAGCGTCGCGATGAGAAAGACGCCGAAGCCGATCGCGAGCACCACCGCGCGTGTCTGATTGGCTGGCCGGTAGAGATTTGCCACGCCCTGCCGGACGACGAATGGCCATCCGGCGCGAATCACGCGCCGCGCGCCCCGCGCGAGCAGGGTGGCACTGCCGACGAGTGCGGCGATGACGACGGCGATGGCGCCGCTCATCGCGACGCCCTGGTGCGGCTCCGGCGCCCGCAGGATCGCGATCACCAGCACGCCGACGAGGATCGACGCGCTGACGACCGTGCGCGCCCAATCGCGCCGGTGCAGCCCCAAGGCCGCGCTCTCCGCCTCCCGGCGCAGCGCCTGGAGCGGCGAGACGTTGCGAAGCGCGATCAGCGGCCGCAGCGCGAACACGAGCGCCACCCAAAGGCCGACGATGAAGCCGAGCGCGATCGCGCTCGGCGCCAGCGTCGGACTGACATCGACCGGCAGGAAGTCGGCGACGAGCAACGGAACCGTGAACTGCATGCCGACCCCGAGCAGCGCGCCCGCCGCCGCGCCCACGAGCCCCATCGCCGCGGCCTGGAGCAGGTAGATCGTCAGGACCTGACCGCTGGTGGCGCCCAGGCACCGCAGCACCGCGACGGTCTCGATCTTCCGCGTCACGAACGCGTGCACGCCGCTCGCGACGCCGATGCCGCCGAGCAGGAGCGCGACCAGCCCCACGATCCCGAGGAACGCCGAAAGCTGCTCCAGCGACTCGGTCATCCGCTCCTCGGTCTGATCGGCCGTGCGGGCGCGAACGTCCGCACTGTCGAGCGTGGACCGGTTCGCGGACACCCACTGCCGGGCCGAGCGATCCGCGGGAAGCCGGAGCGCGGTCTCGTAGTCGGCGCGACTCCCGAAGACGAGCAGGCCGGTCTGCGCGATGTACTGCTCCGGGATGTAGACGCGCGGGCCGATCGCGGCCGCGATGCCGGCCTCGCCTGGCACGCTCACGATCGTGCCGATGATCTCGAAGCGCATGAAGCCGAGCGAGAGGGTGTCGCCCACGCGCGCGTCGAGCGAGACCAGCAGTGACCCGTCGACGACCGCGTGCGGTCCAGCGTGCAGGCGGCTCCACACCCCGGCCGGGCTCGTGACGATGTCGCCGTAGTACGGGAAGCCGGCCCCGATCGCGCGCACCTGCGACAGTCGCGTGTCGCCGGTGCGGGGAATGACCGCCATCGACGCGAACGTGGTCACGCCCGCGTGCGCGATCCCTTCGCCGGCGATCGAATCGAGGAGCGTGCCGATGTTCGGCGGGAGCGGCGTCCGCGAGCGCAGCATGACGTCGCCGCCGAGGAGGGCGCGCGACTGCTCGCGCACGGAGTCGGTCAGGTTCTCGGCGAACGAGTCGATGGCGACGAGCGCGGCGACCCCGAGCGAGATCGACGACATGTAGAGCAGGAGCCGACGGCGTGCGGTACGGCTCTCGCGCCACGCGAGCACGCCGATGCGGCGCCAGCGGGGCGGCAGTCTCATGCGGCGATCCCGGTGTCGGCGACCACGGCGCCGTCGTGCAGCCGGATCGTGCGCTGCGCGCGAGCCGCGAGCGTCGCATCGTGCGTGACAAGCACGATCGTGGAACCCGACTCGCGGTTCAGCGACTCGAGGAGCTCGACGATGCGGGAGCCGGTCGCCGCGTCGAGGTTCCCGGTAGGCTCGTCGGCGAACAGGATGCGCGGTGCGTTCGAGAACGCGCGGGCGATGGCGACGCGCTGCTGTTCGCCGCCGGAGAGCTGGGACGGGAAGTGGTCGAGCCGGTCGCCGAGCCCGACACGCTCGAGGAGGTCGCGAGCGCGGCCCTGGGCCCCGTCGTCGCCCCGGAGCTCTAGAGGCACCTGGACGTTCTCGAGCGCGGTGAGCGTGGGAATGAGTTGAAAGCTCTGGAAGATGAACCCAACTTTCTCCCCGCGGAGGCGCGCGCGGCCATCCTCATCGAGTGCGCCGAGGTCCGCGCCGTCGAGGATCACCGCGCCGCGCGATGGGGTATCGAGTCCCGCGAGCAGGCCGAGCAGGGTGGTCTTGCCGCTGCCGGAGGGGCCGATGATGGAGACGAAGGCACCCTGCGGGATGGAGAACGAGACGTCGCGGAGCACCGTGAGATGGTGCGTGCCGCTGTCATATTCCTTGGTGAGATCGCGAGCGATGAGCATCGAGCGGTGTCGGTGGTGGAGCATCGTGGTGGCGGTGTCGCTGGCGTGCGGCGGCGACGCCGCGCGGTCCGGCGATGATGCCGTGGACCGGGGGAGTGCGTCGGACGCCGCCGTTCAAGATACGCAGGGCGCCCCTCGCGGCGATGAGGATCGGCGGTCCGTTGCCGGCGATGCGACCGTTCCGCCGCCCGGCACCGGCGCGCGCGATGCGCCGCGTGATGCGCCGCGCGGCACGATCGTCTTCCTCGGCACGAGCCTCACCGCGGGGCTCGGCGTGCCGGAGAATGAGGCGTACCCGGCGCTGATCGCTGCCCGCATCGACTCGGCGGGATTGCCGTATTCGGTCGTGAACGCCGGCTCGAGTGGCGAGACATCGGCCGGCGCGCTCCAGCGCATCGACTGGGTCCTGGAGCATCGAGAGATCGCCGTGCTCGTGCTGGAGACCGGCGCCAACGACGGGCTTCGAGGCCTCGATGTGGCAGGCACCGCGGCGAACATCGACTCGATCATCCGGAAGGTGCGCTCGGCACGCCCCGAGGCGCTGATCTTCCTCGTGCAGATGGAGGCGCCCCCGAACCTCGGCGACGGGTATACGCGGGCGTTCCGCGCGATGTATCCGACACTCGCGGCCCGGCACGGGGCGGAGCTCGTTCCGTTCCTGCTCGAGGGTGTGGCGGGGGTGGACACGCTCAATCAGGGGGACGGGATTCATCCGAACGAGGCCGGGCACCGGGTGCTGGCGGAGACGGTCTGGGGGGTGTTGCGCGGAGAGCTGGAAAGCACGCGGACGGTGCCTTGACCCGTTTGCCGGGCTGAGGTAAATTTATCGGCTGTCTTGCTTTACGCTCAATTCTTCACGTTCTTGGAAGGCACGATTCTCATGGCGATGCCGGCAACCCAGATCCGACGCGGGATGGTGATTGTCTTCGAGGGCAATCCCTGCCGGATCATCGAGTTCCGTCACCACACCCCGGGCAACCTGCGCGCGATGGTGCAGGCGAAGCTCAAGAACCTGCGCAGCGGGTCCACGTTCGAGCATCGCTTCCGCGCCGCCGACTCGATCGAGCGCGCGTCGATGGAGACGCACGAGCTCGAGTTCATGTACCAGGGTGGTGACACGTACCACTTCATGAACACCGAGAACTACGATCAGCTCGAGATGGACGACGAGGCGCTCGGCGACAACGCGCAATGGCTCCAGCCCGGGATGCGGATCATCGCGGAGTACTACGAGGGGCGGCCGATCGGAATCCAGCTTCCGAACTCGCTCGTCCTGGAGATCGTGGAGACGTCGCCGGTGATGAAGACGGCCACGAAGACGGCGTCGTCGAAGCCGGCGAAGCTGGAGAACGGGGCGACGGTGAACGTGCCAGAGTTCCTTGGCACGGGCGAGAAGATCCGGGTGAATCCGGGGACCGGCGAGTACATCGAACGCGCGAAGTGAGCGGCGGGCCGCGCGGTCGCGGGGCGCGCGCCGGTTGATTACGGCCTGGGTGGAGGTTAAAATCCAAGGCCTGAGTGCGGCCGGCGGTGGCCGTCGCGCATCAGTCCATGGTGACTGTAGCTCAATCGGTTAGAGCACCGGACTGTGGCTCCGGGGGTTGGGGGTTCAAGTCCCCTCAGTCACCCTTCGCAAGTGGGCGGCGACCTTGCCTGACGCGGGTCGTGAGCCGGGTTCGACGCTAGGTCCGTAGCTCAACTGGTAGAGCACTGGTCTCCAAAACCAGCGGTTGGGGGTTCAAGTCCCTCCGGGCCTG
>CAYLPM010000657.1:0-2515 GCA_964385525.1 uncultured Gemmatimonadaceae bacterium | reverse complement strand
GAATCTCGCCTTCCTGGAGCACGCGCAGCAGCTTGACCTGCAGCTGCTGCGGCAACTCGCCGATCTCATCGAGGAAGATCGTTCCGCCGCTCGCCTCCTCGAACAGTCCGCGCCGGTCCGCCGTCGCGCCCGTGAAAGCGCCCTTCACGTGGCCGAACAACTCGCTCTCCAGCAGCGCCTCGGGGATCGCTGCGCAGTTCACGGCCACGAACGGACGCTCGGCGCGCGGACTCTGCTTGTGCACCAGTCGAGCTATCAGCTCCTTGCCGGTGCCGCTCTCGCCGGTGACGAGCACGGTCGTCGGATGCCGGGCCACGCGCCTCGCGAGCACGATCAGTTCGCGGAGCGGAGCGCTGCTCCCCACGATCTCCTCCGACGGCCGCAGCAGCGTCAGCTCGTTCCGCAGCTGCGCGACCTCGCGTCGCAGCCGCTCACGCTCGATCGCCTTGCGCAGCACGAGCAGCACCTGGTCGGCGCGGAACGGCTTCGAGATGTAGTCGTAGGCGCCACGGCGCATTGCCTCGATGGCATCATCGTCATCCCCGTACGCGCTCATCATCACGACGAGGGCGCCGCCGCCGCGCTCTCGGTACCGCTCGACGAACTCCAGGCCGTCCATCGCCGGCATGCGCACGTCGCACAGCACGAGATCCGCCTCCCGCTCGGCGAGCGCGTCGAGCGCACTCGCGCCATCGGTGGCCACCGAGACCTCGTACCCTTCGCCGGCGAGGATCTGCGTCAGGGTGTGCCGCAGCCCGTGCTCGTCATCCACGACGAGGATGCGCATCATGCGGAGATCGCGGGACGCGGGACGATCGCCGGCAGTCCGGCGGCGGCGAGACGCATCGGGAAGAGCATCGCGAAGGCGGCGCCATGGCCTCGCGCAGGCTGCACCCAGATCACGCCGCCGAGATTCTCCACGACGCGCGCGACGATCGCGAGACCGAGGCCCGTGCCCCGTCCCGGCGCCTTGGTCGTGTAGAACGGGTCGAAGATGCGCTCGACGTCCTCCGGCGGGACACCGGGCCCCGTGTCGGCCACGATGACCTTGGCGACGAGCTCCTCCCGCCGCTGGCGCTCGAGCCACTCGCGCATGCGCGGCGAGGGATCGCGCGCGGCGACGAAAGCCGGCGGGTCATCGGCTCGTCGCGGACGTGCCACGAGCATCTCGGCGGCGGTCGCGCAGAGCGTGCGCACGGTGAGCGTGCCGGTGCCGTCCATGGCGTCCGCCGCGTTGAGAAAGAGGTTCACGAAGAGCTGCTCGATCTCGTGGCGAGCGCCTAGGAGCCTGGGCGCGCTGGACGCGAGCTCGAGCTGAAGGTCGATCTTCCTGAAGAGCCCCTGACTCTCGAGGATCTCGGCCGCTCCGGCAATCGCGTCGTGCAGGCTCGCGGGGGTCGGCGTCGCGCGCCGCGGACGAGAGTAGTCCAGCAGACCACGCACGATGCGATCGATGCGGCCGGCCTCGCGCTCGATTCCGTCGAGCGCTTCGTACGCCATCGGTGCGTCGCCGACCCGCGCGCGCAGCAGGTGCGCGTACCCGCCGATCGCGCTGAGCGGGTTGCCGATTTCGTGAGCGATGCCAGCCGCGAGGCGTCCGACGCTGGCGAGCTTCTCGTTGCGGATGGCGCGCGCGCGCTCCTCCAGCAGGTGATCCGTCATTTTGTTGATGCTGCGCGCGAGGGCGTTGAGCTCCTCGGTGTCTCCCTCCGGCACGCGCAGCGCGAGATCGCCGCCGGCGATCGCCTCCGCGGCGGCCGCGACCCGGTCGAGCGGAGTGACCACGAGCCGGCGAAGCTGGTGCGCGCCGAAGAGGACGAGCACCCAGACGTCGGCGATGATGAGGAGCGAGAGGTAGAGCGCCCCGCGCGGGCCATTCAGCAGGTCGCCGAAGAGGACGACGCTGCCGATCCCGATGACGAGCGCCGCCAGCACCAGAACGGCCAGCGAGAGCAGGAGCTCGATGCGCAGGGACTGGATGGGGAGGGTGAGGCGCATGGGAGAGTGGGGTCGCCGCTCGGGCGTGCTCGAGGAGGACGACCGGCGGCGTACCCGTGCAAAAAAACCCGGGCCAGGCTTTCGCCTGACCCGGGTCGAAATGCTGATCCGAGGATCAGATCACGGCGCGGCCGCAGCCTTGTTGCAGACCGGCTCGCCCTCGGGCGTGTTGGCGTCGCCCTGCGGGTTCGTCTCCGAGCCCACCGCGATACCGCAGACGTAATCGGTCGCGTTGTGGCTCACCTCGGCCGACCAGCCCTTGCCGGCGTTGCCCGTCACGTCGTCGAGGACGACGCCCGAGCTCACCGTGTAGCCAGCGCCCCCCATCTCGGCGGCGTCGGCGGCATACGTGTTGGCGTTGTCCGCGAAGAACGCCTCCTGGGCAGTGACCAGGTTGCGAAGGTCCGACTTCATCGCGGCGACGTACGCCTTCTCCTTCGTGTTCGCGAACTTCGGAATCGCGATCGCGGCAAGAATGCCGATGATCACGACCACGATCAGAAGCTCGATCAGCGTG
>CAYLPM010000656.1:0-6176 GCA_964385525.1 uncultured Gemmatimonadaceae bacterium | reverse complement strand
GCGCATCTACGTGAACGGTGAGCGGCGCCGCGAGCGGCCGGTGCACCGGGAAGAGCTCCCTCCCGGGACGCACGCTCTGCGCTTCGAGCGGCCGGGCTTCATCCCGATGGACACCACGATCACCCTCGGTCCGGGCGAGCGCGTGCTGGAGATCCGAATGCAGCGGGTTTCGCCATGAGAGCGATGATCCTCGCGTCGCTGCTGATCTTCGCGTCGGCGTCGGCGCCGGTGCCGGCACAGGCCCAGTCGGCGCGGCGCGCGCTCACCGCCGGTCACGATAGCTACCTGCAGGCGGACTATCGCCGGGCGGCGGCGCTGCTCGGGGCAGGTCTCGACCCGGGCGCGGCCGCGCCGGACGAGTCCTGGCACCTGGGTCTGCAGCGACTCGTCGACGTCCTGATCGAGCTCAGGCACGATTCACTGGCCGCGACGTGGCTGCGCTGGGGGTACCGCACCGCGCCCGGCTTCGATGTGGACGAGAACGTCATGCCGCCGGCGGTCGTTCGCGCCGCGCATGCGGCGCGACGCTTCGCCGATTCCACGTCGCACGATCCGTTCACGGTGCGAGCGCGCTTCGCGTGGCCGGCGTCGGTGAGCCTCGACGCGCCCGCGACGATCCGCCTCGCGGCGGACGACGTGCCGATCACCGCCCGGGTCGGAGCCGATCAGTTCATGCGGGGCGGGGAATCTCGCTTTCTGCCGGCCGGCAGCTACCCGGTGGTCGTCTCCGCGCCGGGCTATCTGCCCACACGGCTGACGACGGAGCTGCTCCCGGGCGTCACGACGATCGTGACGGCGTCGCTGCTTCCCGAGACGGCGGGTCAGCTCTACGTCGCGGCCCGCCCGTGGCACGAGTTGCTGATCGACGGCGAGCGCATTGGCTACACCACCATCGCCGGCCATCGCGTCGCGCCCGGCCGCCACACGCTGCGGCTGTCGCGCGCGGGCCAGCCCGCTATCGATACCGTGATCACCGTGCGCGAGCGCGAGCGCGTGCGGTTGTCGTGGGGCGCGACGGCGAAACGGCTCTCGGTCCCGCGGCTCGACAGCGCGATCGCGCTGCTCGATGCCGGAGAAGTCGAGCGGAGCATGTCGCTCCTGCACCGCTTCCTGGAGACCGATGCCGCGTCGTCGACTCCCGCTCTCGAGGCGAGCGCACTCGAGCGGCTGGCCGAGGCCGCGTGGGCGCTCCGCTGGAGCGACTCCGCGCACGTCCATCTGCGCCGGCTCGTCGCGGCCGATCCGTTTCGCCCGCCGCCGGCGAACGTGTTCAACCCCGAGCTGCTGGCGGCCTACGCATCCGTGCGTGGCGCCTCACCGGTCGTCGCGATCGACGCGCCGCGAGACACGGTGCTCTCGCCGCTTGGCGACGCCCTGCCGATCCGCGTCGCCGTCGGCGCGCCCGGCGAGGTGCAGCTCCACCTGCGGCTGACCACACCTCGACCGCGTGACTCGCTGGTCGCGACCGTCTGGGTGGACAGCGTCGCCGCGGTGCATCTGCCGCTCACGGCGCCCAGCGGCGCCGTGTTGCCGCCGGGTGCCTACGCGCTCCAGGCGACGGTCGCGGGACGGGAGCTGCGGGTCAGCGGCCTCCTGCAACTCGACATCGGCCGGCTCCCGGTCGATACGCTGCCGCACGAGCCCGCGTTGCCCGCTGCGCTGCTGCAGGCCGAAACGCGCCGCGGCGCGCCGACGCGTCGCACGGTTCTCGAGTCGCTCGCCCTGCTGACGACCGCGATGGCGGTGCCGCTCGTCGTCGCCGACGGCGACGCGCGCGAGAGCCCGGTGTCGGCCGGAGCGCTCCTCGTCGGCGCCACGGCGGCCGTGCTCAACCTCGCGTACGACCGGCCGGGAGTTCCGATCGCCTCCGGCATCGCTCACAACGATTCGCTGCGCGCCCGACGGCAGGAACGGGATCGCGAGATCATCGCCGAGAACATGCGTCGCCTGGCGGCGAGCCCACTCAGGATCCGCACGAGCCGATCGCCATGAGAATCTTTCGAGCACACACCGCGGGCGTCGTCGCGACGCTGCTGGCACTGGCGCCATGCGGAGGGGGGCTCGCGCGACTCGACGCGCAGGACGTGCGCGCGCGTCTCGTCGTCGCCGCGCCGCACAGCAGCACCCGGGTGCAGGGGATCGTGGACGACGTGGATGGTCTGGCCGGCGGTCTTGCCGTCGATCTGCGCCTGGGAGCGCTCACGCTCTCGGCGAGCGGCGTGCGCGGCAGCCTCGATCCCGCGGGAACGGCGAGCGGCCTGTCGCGCGACTTCGGCGACGTGGCGCTTGGCGCCCGATATCGCGCGCGCTCCTGGCTCGATCTCGGCGCGCAGTACACGGCCCGCGCTTTCAGTTCGCCCGCCGGCCACGCGCGCTGGGACATGGTGGGCATCGGCGCGACCGCATTCCTGGAGCTCGGTACGCCGAGCGCGATCGCCAGCATCGGAGCGGCCTGGCTGCCGAGCGTCGCACTGTCGACGGCGGAGGCCGGAAACGGCCTCGCGACCGAGCTCGCCGTCTCGATCGAACCGGTCTCGCTGCCCGTGCACATGCGGCTGAACTACCGGATCGAAAGGTTCTTCGACATCGGCCCCGGTCGCGCGGAGCAGTTCGAGTCGTTCGCGGTCGCGCTCGGCGTTCGGCTTCGCCGCGTGGACGGACGTTGGCGGATGGGACCGTGAGAGATCGCACCTCCTCGACACTCTGTGAGCGTTGCGAGATTCGGTGACGCTCGACCTCATGCGTCAGCTGATTCTGAGTTCTCGATGGGGGTTCCGGGAGAATGAATGAGGAAAGTCCCCAGCGATTTGGACCGCAGAGGACGCGGAGGAGATGGAGGAACGCAGAGGAACGGCACACCGGTCGGAGGCCTGCCCGGTGTGCCGTTCCTCTGCGCGCCCTCTGTCTCCTCTCCGCGTCCTCTGCGGTGAGCTCTCGACAGACTCTGCCGCCGGGAGGAACCTTCCCAGCGGAGTCACTCTACGAGGGGCACGCGCCCACGTCGTCTCCGTGCTCCACGTGGTCGAACGACGAGCGATACCCGATTCTGATCGTGCTCCGAAGTGTTGACTCCGGGTCAGGGTATTGGCGAACGTCGAACACATCGCCCGCGCCCATCTGCGCGACAGACCATCCAGGGGAGGAGTCCACATGAGCACGATGCGCCGTCCGCTCGCCGGTCCAATGCTCTCGTTCGATGTGGCGGAGCAGGTCGCCCAGTTGCGTGCCGATCCCGCCTACGACCGCACGGGTCGGCTAGGACGCACGCTCGCCAAGTCGGGGCGGCTCCGACTCGTGCTCGTGGTTCTCGAGGCCGGCGTCGAGGTCGGGACGCACCATGCCGAATCGCCGATGACGCTCCAGCCGGTCGAGGGCCGCCTTCGATTCCGCGTCGGGAACGCGGATCACGAGCTCGGCGCGGGTCAGGTGCTGTACTTCGGTCCGGGCGACGCGCAGCAGATCCTCGCCCTCGAGAAGACGGCCCTCCTCCTCACGCTGTCCGCGGTCGACGAGGATTCCGCGCCCGGCCCGCTCGAGGAACCCTGATCAGGGGTGGGCCAAAGTCTGCTCGGCTCGGCCAGGAGAATGCGAGCGGGCAAGACGCCAGGATGACCCGCCGGACGAAGATCCCCAGCATCGGAACCATGCTCGCGCAAGCGATTGGCGCCGACAACTTCACGCGCCGACGGACTCAGCCGTAGTTACGAGGGGTGCTCGGCGTCGTCAGCCGGAACGAGTACACGCGCCTCAAGCCCGCCGCGGCTGACGTTGGCCGCGATCCTGGTCGGGAGGTCGACCGGCGCGTTGACGATCGCGGTCATCCCGGTCGGTGACCGCGTCACTGCTGGAGGCGACCCATGTGGCCCCTTGCAATCGCGGCAAGCGTCGTCGTCGCTGGACTCGTGATCACCAGGCTTGGCCGGCTCCTTCGAGCCGGTGGACGCATCCTCGCATTCATTGCCATCGCGGCGGGCGCCGTCCTGTGGTATTGGCATCGCGGTGAGGCAAAGGGTCGCGACGCAGCGCGCCAGCGGATCCCGCTCGCGAGCGTCGAGATGGCCCACGTGACGCTCACGCCGAAGCAGGGCGCCGCCGGGCGCTACGCGCTCGCAGCGCGGGTTCGCAACAGGTCCCGCTCGTTCACGCTGTCCGGCATCGACGTCGCGGTGATGATCAAGGATTGCGTGAAGGGCGGTTCATGCGAGACGACGGCGCAGCACGTCGAGCACATCCGAGTGACGATCCCCCCGGGCCAGTCGCGCGACATTCGCGACGACGTCGTGCTCTCGTCGCCGCCGGTCGCGCGCGGACGCTTCGCGTGGAGCCACCAGCTCGTGTCGACCGAGGGGCGATAGCGGGTGACCCCGTTGACCGTGGACGTCAGCTCGTTCGTCTCGTTCGTGTTGCCGAGCGTGGACGATCCCACCGAAGCGGTGCCGCTCGCGTCAGTGACCGGGGTCGCGCCGGTGATGTAGTCAACATTGCGCCTGACGGCCGCCTCACGCGCCGATGTCATGCTGCGATGCGTTTCGCTCTCGGCAATCGCGTCGCGTGTCGTGTACGCTGCGTGAGAAGCAGAAAAACGATGCTCGCATATTGGAGTCCCGCCATCTCTCACACGGAAACTCCAATGATAGCGTTCCCTGTTGAAGACTCGGTAGTCGCATCGCGCGAAGCGCTCGAACGCCTTGGTGAGGAGATCGCCGCGCTCGCCGCGCACCTCCATTCGGCGACCTACCGGCTGCTCGTTCGCCTGCGCGAGTTCGATGAACGCGAGGGCTGGGGCGGCGGCTTCCCGAGCTGCGCCCACTGGCTGAGTTGGCGCACCGGGATCGCGCTCGGCGCCGCGCGCGAGAAGGTGCGCGCGGCCCGCGCACTCGCGGAGCTGCCGCGGCTCAGCGCGGCGATGGAGCGGGGCGAGCTCTCGTTCTCCAAAGTGCGCGCCCTGACCCGGATCGCCACGCCGGCGATCGAGGAGCAGCTCCTGGAGGTGGCGCGACAGGCGACGGCGGCCCAGGTCGAACGAATCGTGCGCGCGTGGCGGCGCGTCGATCGCGCCGAGGAGGCGCAGGCCGAGTGTCAGCGGCACGAGGCGCGGCATCTCACGGTGCATGTGGACGAGGACGGCTCGTACGTCGTGCGCGGGCGACTCGATCCGGAAGTGGGCGCCCTTCTCGAGCAGGCGCTCGAGGTCGCGGCGATGGCGCTCTATAATGAGCGGCGATCGACCGACGAGCACCGCGAGGACACTCCGACCGCGCCCCAGCGGCGCGCCGATGCGCTGGGACTCCTGCTCGACCTCGCGCTGAGCAGTCGCGAGCTGCCGGCGGAAGTCGTCTGCGCCCACTCGTCCGGAGGAGTATCGTCGGCGTCGGAGCCCCTGCCGCACGACTCCGGCGGTGTCGCCGTCGAGGAGGCCTCGAGGCGCGCCGTGCGCTCACTCGGGCGCGCCGGTCGCGTGCAGATCGTCGTGCACGTGGATGCCGGGACGCTCCGCGATGGGTCCGACTCGGGCCAGTCCGTCCTCGCCGGCGGCAGCCGCGTTTCCGCGGAAACGTCCCGCCGCCTCGCGTGCGATGCGAGTCGCGTCGTGATGACGCACGACTCCGTCGGCGACGTGCTCGACGTCGGCCGCCGCACGCGAGTCGTTCCCGCCGCCATCCGCCGCGCGCTCGAGCACCGCGACCGCGGCTGCCGCTTCCCGGGCTGCTGCAACCGCTTCGCCGATGCGCACCACGTCGAGCACTGGGCCGACGGCGGTGGCACGCGGCTCGAGAACCTCGTCTTGCTGTGTCGCAGCCACCATCGGCTCGTGCACGAGGAGGGCTGGCGCGTCATCCGACGCGACTCGGCAGAGTTCACGTTCACGCGACCTGATGGGTGCCCGGTCGAGAATGCTCCGCTGATGACCGAGGGCTCGTGCCGGTGTCCGACAGCGGACGGGGGAGCTGCAGCAGGCGCCGCGACGCCCCCGCCGTTCGAGCGGCTCGATCTGGACTGGACGTTGCTGACGCTGTACCGGCCGAGCGTTGATCTTCCTCGTGCGCCGACGGGACGATGACGATGATGTCGGAGCCGCTGGCGACCACCTGCCAGATCGCCGCCGGGCAGCCGGAGAAGGCCCCCCGCCCCCGCCCTCCGCCCCCGACCGTGCGTTGCCCCGGTCAGTGCGGTGT
>CAYLPM010000655.1:0-2030 GCA_964385525.1 uncultured Gemmatimonadaceae bacterium | reverse complement strand
AGAAAGAATCGCTTGTCCATTTTACACGATCACGTTACGGAACCGGATCATAGCCGCCCGGCCGGAACGGATGGCAGCGAGCAATCCGCCGAACCGCCAACCAGGAACCGCGAGCCGCTCCATGGCGCTCGATCGCCTCGATGGCATACGCGGAGCAACTCGGAAAATAGCGGCAGGCGGGTGGCAGAAGGGGCGAAAGTACGATCTGATACGCACGCACCATCGCAACGAGGAGCCAACGCGCCGCCCGTGCGATCACGACGCCCGCCCCGGACGCCCGCGGATACCCTCGAGCGAGGCGAGATCCGCCACCAGAGCGGCGAAGGAGGCCTCGTACGCTGAGGCACGTGATCGAATGACGAGATCGACCGGTCCCAGTCTCGACAACCAGTGGAGCCGAACGATCTCGCGCAAGCGACGCTTGAGGCGATTCCGCGCGACCGCGGTACGCGTGTACTTCGGCACGATGAATCCCACTCTCGGATGCGACAAAGGGGAGGCGACGGCACGAACCTCGAAGTACTCGGTCCGCATTCGCTTCCCCCTCGTACTCACATGCTGCAGCTCGGCTTTCGTCGTGAGCCGATGACTGCGCGGAAACGTCAGGGACTCAGGCGCCCGCGTACTTCGACGGTAGCTGAACGGTGAGCCGCTTCCGACCCTTCTTCCGCCGGCGGCTGAGGACTGCCCGACCCCATCTGGTGGCCATACGCTCCCGGAATCCGTGAGTGCGGATTCGGCGCTTGTTTCGCGGACGATAGGTGGGCTTGCCCATGGATACTCCGAGGAACAATCAGAGACTGCGGCGGACACAGACCGGTAAAGCTAGCTGCGATAGAAGCTTGCATCAAGGGTGCGAGCAGTCCGCGACGGCAGGCTCCACCGTGTATCTCAGGGTCGGATTGACTTTGGCTCAAGGCTCGGCCTACATTCGCGCCCCCCGACTTTTCCACAATCGCTCATGAGCTTCTCCGCCGATGATGTCTGGTCGCGCCTCCTCACGCGCGTTCGACAGGAACTCCCCGAACAGACATTCCGGACATGGCTCGAGCCCACCGAAGCACTGAAACTGGACGGCAACACGATCTACGTCGGTGCACCGGACCAGTTCGCGGCAGACTGGAACGAGTCCAAACACGCCCATCTGCTCTCCAGCCTGGCTCCGATGGCCCTCGGTCATCCGTTGAACGTGGTCTTCAAGGTTCACGAGGAGCGGCGTGCTCGTTCGCAGATGGATCTGTTTGTTGCACCACCCCCAGTTTCGCAGCCAGCCCAACGACAAGCTAGCGCCACTTCAGCGCCACTGAGCGACAGATATACCTTTGACCATTTCGTCATCGGTAAGTCGAACGAGCTCGCTGCCGCAGCCGCCCAGGCTGTCGCCGCGGCCCCGGGACGGGTCTACAATCCCCTCTTTCTGTATGGCGACACCGGAGTGGGGAAGACGCACCTGATGCAGGCCGTCGCCCACGAGATTCTCCTCCGCAAACCGGAGATCAGGATCTCCTATGTCGGCACCGAGCAGTTCACCAATGAGCTTGTCGCTGCGATCCAGGCGCGCACGACACAGGATTTCCGCCGGCGGTTTCGCGAGATCGATCTGCTCCTCGTCGACGACGTCCACTTTCTCAAGGGAAAAGAAGCTACCCAGGAAGAGTTCTTCCACACGTTCAACGCCCTCTACGAAGCTGGCCGCCAGATCGTGCTGACCAGCGATCGATCTCCCTCGGAGCTCCACGGCCTGGAAGCACGTCTGATCAGTCGCTTTCAGTGGGGAATGGTCGCCGATATCGAGCTGCCCGATCTCGAGCATCGCATGGCGATTCTACGCAAGAAAGCGGAGCTCGATCACCTCGAGCACACCATTCCCGACGACGTCCTGCGTTTTGTCGCCGAGCATGTGCGAACCAGCGTCCGCGAGCTCGAAGGATCCATCATCAAGCTGCTCGCCTTTGCCTCGCTCAAGCACCAGGAAATCACGATCGAGATCGCCCGCGAAGCTCTCCGCGACAAGCTTCGCCTCGATGGCA
>CAYLPM010000654.1:0-5009 GCA_964385525.1 uncultured Gemmatimonadaceae bacterium | reverse complement strand
ACGTGCTCCCGGGCGAACGCGTCGGCGGCCCGCGTGTCGACCACCGGCACGCCGGACGCGAGCCGATCGGCGAGCGACGTGGGATCGAGCCGCGCCGGTCGCGAAAAACCGCCGAGGATGCGCGGCCCGTCGCGGTTGATCCGCTTCATCTCCGCGAAGTAGCGCGGCGGCTCCGGCTGACCCGCGAGCACCATCGCGACGAATGAGTCCTCGTCGGTCTCGGCGAGTCCCCAGTTGGTCATCTTCTCGTAACCGATCGTCGTCTGCGGCACGGCGCCGAGCGCCTTGCCACATGCCGAGCCGGCGCCGTGCCCGGGCCACACCTGCAGATAGTCGGGGAGCGCGCGCATGCGCTCGAGCGTGCGGAAGAGCGTCCGCGCAGAGTCCTCCATGGTGTCGGCGACTTTCGCGGCGCGCTCGAGAAGATCGGGCCGCCCGACATCGCCGACGAACAACAGATCGCCGGTGACGATGCCCATCGGCCGGTCCGTCGCCGCCGTGTCGGTCACGAGGAAGGCCAGGTGCTCCGGCGTGTGCCCCGGGGTGTGCAGGACCTCGACGCGGATGTTGCCGACGGTGATCACGTCGCCCTCACGCACGAGGGTCGCGTTCTCCTCCGCCGCGAAGCCGTACTGCCAGTCGGTGCCGCCTTCGGCCGACAGGTAGAGCGTCGCGCCGGCGCGGCGCGCGAGCTCACGGCTGCCGGAGACGAAGTCGGCGTGAATGTGTGTCTCGGTGACGTGCGTGACGCGCACGCCCTCGGCCGCCGCGGACCGCAGGTATTGCTCGACGTCGCGATTCGCGTCGATGACCAGCGCCTCGCCGGTCGCGCTGCAGCCGATGAGGTAGCTCGCCTGCGCGAGCTTCGGATCGTGGAAGTGTCTGAGCAGCATGACTCGATGCCTAGATGAGTCGCGCCAGGCCGGCGCGCAGAACGTCGCGATTCATGAACAGGATCAGAATCCCCATCAGGACGAGGAAGACGGCGAACGTGCGCCTGAGCACCTGCTGCGGCACGAAGCGGACGAACCACGTTCCGGCGAGGATGCCGACGATGGCGAGCAGCGTGAACGCCCCCATCACTCCCCAGTCGACCGGTACCTCGCCGAGATACCCCAGGAACGCGGCGAAGGCATTGAGGGCGATCACGAGCAGCGAGGTGCCGACCGCCTGCTTGATCGGGAGCCGTCCCAGCAGCACGAGCGCGGGGACGATCATGAAACCGCCGCCCACGCCAACGAGACCGGTGAGCATGCCGACGCCGAAGCCGACGGGCGCGAGCGCCAGCCCGCCGAGGGCCGCGCGCTCGATGATCGCGTGCTCGGGAACGGAGCCGCGGAACATGAATGCCGCCGCCGCCAGCATGACGGCACCGAAGATCGCGAGCTGCACGCCTCCACTGACCAGCGCCCCGAGGCGTGTGCCGACCAGCGCGCCGAGCATGGCCACGGCGCTGAAGAGCATCGCCATGCGAAGATCGACACGCCCCGCGCGCCAGTGACCGAGCGCCCCCACCAGACTCGTGGCCGCCACGACGGCCAGACTCATCGCGATCGCGGGCTTGGGCTCATAGCCGAGCACGTAGACGAAGATCGGCACCGTGAGAATCGATCCGCCGCCGCCGAGCAGCCCGAGCGCGACGCCGACGAGCAGCGCGAGCACCAACCCGAGGAGGGGGACGGTCACTGCTCTCTCGACGACGGGTCGACCGTCGCGCTCAGTCGGCCGTGCACGCCGGCTCGCCGGGATGCACGGCGGGCGCGAACACCCAGGCCGCCGAGTCCCCCACGAAGATCGCGCACAGCCGATCGATGCCGCGCACGGACGCCTGGGCCGCCCAGCCCGCGGTCGTGTAGCCGACGATCTCGATGTGCATGCCGTCCGGTACCTCGAAACGCATTTGCCCGACGCTCCGGCCGTAGATGCCGTAGTGCCGGTGGAAGGTATCCTGCGCCACGCGCAGGTCGATCAGTCGCGACCGAAGCGCCGACAGTCGTTCCTCCTCGGTGCCCGCGAGGGCGCTGGTGCCTGCCGCACCACCGGGCGTGTCGTCGTCCCCCGCGCCGCCGAGCAGCCAGATCGCACCGAGGACGGCCACCAGCACGAGGATCAGCACTGTCATGGATCTGCGTAGCTCCGGGCTCATGACGTGCAATCTCGGTCTGCCGGCGCCTCCCGCGCCACCCTGGCAGTCTGTGGCGTTCCCGCAACGCCCCGGCGCCGCGGGGCCGCGACAGATGCAGGCATCGCGCGACGCGCGCTGCCTCTTCGCGCACCCGCCGTGCGATCCGGCGCGTGTCGCACATGGCGTCCTCCTTGCGGCGCGGTGCGTCGCGAAGCCGACTCCCGGGATCGACGTGAGCGCTTCTCGCTCTCCCCGTCCCGCCCTCGCCCCGCCCCTCGAGCGAATCGCCAATGTCGTCCACCTCCGCCTCCTGTGAGCGGCACCTCGAAGCCGGTCGTCGCGCCCTCAGTCTCGGCGACCTCGGGACGGCCGAGTCCGAGTTCGCCGCCGCGGTCGCGGACGCCGAGCGCCCGGATGCCGACGCGGAGCACCTCGCCGCGTCGCTCGCCACGCAGGCGCAGCTGCTGTATCAGGCCAAGCGCTACGCCGAGGCCGCGCCGCTCTTCCGGCGCGCGCTCGAGGTCCGCGAGCGGCGCGAGGGCGCGGACGCCCCATCGCTCGTGCCGGTCCTGCACAACGTCGCCGCCGTCCACCTCGCGATGGGCGACTCGGCGGCCGCCGAGCCGCTGCTGCGGCGTGCGCTGTCGATCCTCGAGCGCGTGCACGGCGAGGAGGCCGTCGAGCTCGCGGGCGTCCTGAACGGCCTCTCGCAACTCTGCCTCAAGCGCGGTGCGTACGCGGAGGCGGAACCGTTGCTCCGCCGACTGCTCGCGATTCGCCGGGCGCAGGGGGAAGATCGCCCGGAAGTCGCGACGGTAATGGCCAGCCTCGCCTCGGTGCACCACGCGCTCGCCGAACACGAGGCGGCTGAGCAGCTGCAACGCCGCGTTCTCGATATCCGCGAGCGGACGCTCGCGCCGAATCACTACGCGATCGCCACTACGCTCGAGGCGCTCGCCGAAACGTGCGCGACGCGCGGGAAGCTCGAGGAAGCCATGGCGCTGCTCGAGCGCTCGCTGGACATGCGCGATCGCACTCTCGGCGCCGCGCATCCGAGTCTGTCGGTCGTGCGCGCGAAGATCGCCGACCTCCAGCTCCAGCTGTCGCAGGATTCGTTCGCCGTCCCGCTGATGGAGGTGATCGCAGAGCCGATCGCCGATTCCCGGCGTCAGGTTCCGCCGACGGCCGGCTCGCCGCCCCGCTGGACCGGTCCTCTCACGGACTTTCACCCCCGCACCGCGACAGCCGACGAGACGTTTCCCGGGGTCGCTCAGCCGGCACCGGAACCGCTCGAGGCGATTCGCCGACTCGCCGCGGAACTGAACGGCACCAGTGCGGACGCGAGCGACGCGCCGTTCGCGGATCGCTCGAGCGAATCGTCCCTCGCCGTATCGATCCTGCCGACGGGTGGAGCGCTCGTGCTGCCGGGCTCGGACCGGTCGTATCCCAACTCGGCCGGCCAGGAGTCGGCGTGGGAGGACGAGTTTGGTGACGAGCCCCGGAGACCGTCGCGCACGTCGATTCTCGCACGGCCCTTGGTTCGAGTCGCCATCGGAGCAGCCGCACTGGTGCTGGTCGTCGTGTCGACGACGCTCGCGCTGCTGAGCGGGACCGGCAGCGAGGACTTCGCCCCGTCCGGAGCCGGCTTCTCGGCACCGGATGGCCAGGGGCAGCAGGCGCTGTCCGGATCGGTGGCGCTGCCGTCGGCGACAATGCCCGGCGACTCGGTCGACACGACAGCGGAGCGCGCCGACGCGGAACCAGAGACGTCCGCCGTCCGCGGCGGTACCACGAACGCCGCCAGCCAGCGCCGGGCGGACGCGCGCAACGCGCAGGGAAGCACGAGAAGCACCGACGCCGGTGGCTCATCCTCCGGAGCGTCCCGGCAGGAATCGGATCCTGGCCTGGCTCCCCTCGCGCTGCCCTCGGCGAACCGACTGTCCGGTGACCTCCAGCTCGCCGTCGATGCGGCGGTACCGACGATCGAGATCGGAAGCGGTCGCGGCGACCAGCGGCCGGTCATGCCCGTCCCCGGCAGCCGCGAGAGCGTCCTCGGCGCCAATGCCTACTCCGAAAATCGTGGATACCGGCCGGCCGCCCACATCGGCCAGTTGCCGACGCCCATCTATCCGAACTCGCTCCGGCAACTGGGCATTCGAGGCGAGGTCGTCGTATCGTTCACCGTGGACACGAACGGCCGCGTGGATGCGAACACGTTCCGCGTCGTGCGCGCGACCGACATGCGCTTCGTCGCCTCCGTGAGCGAGCTCCTGCCGGATCTCCTGTTCATGCCCGCGGAGTCCGGCGGACGTCCGGTCACGCAGACGGTCCAGATCCCGTTCCGGTTCGAGCCCTGACGGTCCACGACGGTCCCGGGAGCTGGTCGAAGGACGCCCCGCAACCCCGGCGGTGACGCTATTTTTCATCGTGCCCCCCCAGAGGACGATGAATGAGCTCACCTTCGGCCACCACGCGCCCCTCGCGTCCGCATCTCGCGGCGCCCGACGTCAACCCGTCCTTCACGCGCAATGTCTTTCTCGGCGAGATCGATGAATCGCTGATCTTCCCCTTCCCGACGCTGGACGCGAACGAACGCGAGTCGCTGCGCATGATTCTCGATGCGTTCCGGTCGTTCGCGGACGAACGCGTGGATTCGCGGAAGCAGGATCGCGAAGGGAAGTTCGGCGAGGGCGTGCGCGAGGGAATGGCGGAGCTCGGGCTGATGGGGCTCGGCATTCCCGAGGCGTACGGCGGATATGGCGCGAAGTCGCTGGTCTTCAGCCGGGTGTTCGGGGAGATCGCGGCGACGGATGCGGCGCTCGGCGTCTACTTCGGAGCGCACCAGTCGATCGGCTGCAAGGGCATCGTGCTCTTCGGCACGGAA
>CAYLPM010000653.1:0-5272 GCA_964385525.1 uncultured Gemmatimonadaceae bacterium | reverse complement strand
CCGTGACGGCACGACCTTCCTGGCGCGACGGCTGGCGGGGGATGGGTCGGGGTCGGGGTCGGGGTCGGGGGAGGGGAAGGGTGAGGAGGAGGGGGAGGGGGAGGGGAGTACAGGAGTCAGCGAGGAAGAGGGACGGCGCATCCGATGGGGCGCCCGCACGACGGCCGCATCCCATCGGCTGCATACGCCGCTCATCGGCGCGCACCAGGCGTCCAACGCCGCGACGGCGCTACTCATGCTCGAGGCGGCGGGGCCGGAGTTGGCGGTCTCGCTGGCGGACGCCGCACGGGCGCTGCACGGCGTGCACCTCGCCGGCCGTTTCCAGCGCGTCGACGGCTGGATCTTCGATGTCGCGCACAATCCGGACGGGATGCGAGTGGTCGTGGAGACCCTCATCCTCGTGCAGCCGCCTCGCCCCCTGGTCGCGCTGCTGTGCGTGCTCGGCGACAAGGATTGGCGGGCAATGATCGAGGTGCTCGCGCCACACGTCGATCGCCTCGTGCTCACCCAGGCGCCGACGGCACCGGCGAGTCGCGCGTGGGATCCCGACGCCGCGGGAGCGTTCGCGAGGGCCGCGGGTTGCGTGTCGGACGTCGTCGCCGAGTTCGATGACGCCATGCGCCTGGCGCGCGATGCGGGAGCCACGGTGCTCGTCACCGGCTCGTTCCACACGGTCGGTGATGCGCTCTCGCGCTTGCAGCGCTCTCCGGTGGCCGGATAGATTTGCAGGATGTCGGCTGGAGCCCTGCCCGGATTTCGAGACTTCTATCCCACCGAGTTCGCTCAGCGCGCGCACGTGATGCGCGCCTGGCGCGAGGTCGCGCGGCGGTACGCGTTCGTCGAGTACGACGGCCCCCCGCGGGAGCCGCTCGAGCTCTACACGAAGAAGAGCGGCGAAGAGATCGTCGGGCAACTCTACGCCTTCACGGACAAGGGCGGCCGCGAGGTCGCCCTGCGTCCGGAGATGACGCCGTCGCTGGCCAGGATGGTCGGTGCTCGCGCGAACGCCCTGCGCAAGCCGGTGCGCTGGTTCTCCGTGCCCCAGCTGTTTCGCTACGAGCGGCAGCAGCGCGGGCGGCTTCGGGAGCACTTCCAGCTCAACGTCGACATCATCGGTGAAGCGGACGTCACCGCGGATGCCGAGCTCCTGGCCGTCGGGATCGACATCATGCGCGAGCTCGGGCTGCGCGAGCAGGACGTCGTCGCGCGCGTGTCCGACCGGCGCCTGCTCAATGCGCTGCTCGCCGCGGTCGGCGTTCCGGAGGCGGGGCAGGGTGCCGTCTATTCCGCCATCGACAAGATCGAGCGCGAGCCGCGGCCGGCGACCGAGAAGAAACTCCGGGAGGCCGGGCTCGCCGATGCGCAGATCGGGCAGCTGCTCGAGGTCATCGCGGCCCGCGATCTCGACGCCGTGCGCGCGGCGTATGGCGATCATGCGGGCGTCGAGGAGGCGCTGGCGCGCTTCGAGCGGTATCGTGGGCACCTCGCGGCGCTCGGCGTCGCCGACTGGGTGCGCTTCGATCTCTCGATCGTCCGCGGGCTCGCGTACTATACCGGGATCGTGTTCGAGCTCTTCGACGCGAAGGGAGAGCTGCGCGCGATCTGTGGCGGCGGCCGCTACGACACGCTCCTGCGGGCACTCAGCGGGGTCGACCTTCCGGCGCTCGGGTTCGGGATGGGCGACGTGGTCCTCGGCGAGCTGCTGAAGGATCGCGGCCTGATGCCCGCGAGCGCGCCGGGCATCGACTACTGGGTGGCGGGTGAGGACCCCGCGCTGCTCGGCGACGTGGTGCGCGTCGCGACCGCGCTCCGGCGCCGCGGCCGCAGAGTGGAGTACGCGCTGCGGGAGCAGTCGTTGAGCCGGCAGCTCAAGTCCGCCACGGCAGTCGACGCGACACACGCGGTGATCCTGCTGCGCGAGCCGTGGGCCCGGGGTGAGGTGCAGGTGAAGTCGCTCGCGGACGGCAGCGAGCGCAGCGAGACGTGGACGACGTGGCTGGCGCTCGCGTGACGCGAGCCGCCAGACGACAACCGAGCAGGCCTCCGCGACAACCGGTAGACCATGAGTGACGAGCGAAAGCTGACCCCGCGCGCGACGGACTTCAGCGCGTGGTACAACGAGACCGTACTGCGCGCGGAGCTCGCGGACTACGCCCCCGTCCGCGGGTGCATGGTGATCCGGCCCAACGGCTACGGGATCTGGGAGCGCATGCAGCGCGCGCTCGACGACATGTTCAAGGCCACCGGGCACCAGAACGCCTACTTCCCGCTGTTCATTCCCGAGAGCTTCCTGCACAAGGAGGCGCAGCACGTCGAGGGCTTCGCGCCGGAGACGGCCGTCGTCACGCACGGCGGCGGGAAGAAGCTGGAGGAGCCGCTGATCGTGCGTCCCACCTCGGAGACGATCATCTACTCGATGTTCGCGAAGTGGGTGCAGAGCTACCGCGACCTGCCCGTTCTGATCAACCAGTGGGCCAACGTCGTCCGCTGGGAGATGCGGACGCGGCTCTTCCTGCGCACACTGGAGTTTCTCTGGCAGGAAGGACACACGGCGCACGCGACGCACGACGAGGCCGAGGAGGAGACGCGGCGAATGCTCGGAGTGTACCGGGACTTCATGGAAGGATGGATGGCAATGCCGGTCGTGACCGGCCTGAAGACGGAGGCCGAGAAGTTCGCCGGTGCCCTGCGCACGTACGCCTGCGAGGCGATGATGCAGGACAACAAGGCGCTCCAGGCCGGCACGTCCCACAACCTCGGCCAGAACTTTGCCCGCGCCTTCGACCTCACCTTCCAGAGCGAGGCCGGGACGCCCGAGTTCGCGTGGAACACGAGCTGGGGCGTCTCGACGCGGCTGGTCGGTGGCCTCGTGATGACGCACGGCGACGACACGGGACTCCGGATCCCGCCGCTCCTCGCGCCCACCGAGATGGTGATCGTCCCCATCTATCGCAAGGACGAGGAGCGCGGGCGCGTGCTCGAAGCGGCGAACCGGATTCGAGACGCGCTCGGTGGATGGGAGCGTCGGGAGCCGAACCGCCTGCGCATTCATCTCGACGATCGCGAGGGCATGAAGCCCGGCGCGAAGTACTATCACTGGGAGCTGCGCGGCGTCCCGCTGCGAATGGAGCTCGGGCCCCGCGACCTCGATCAGAACCAGGCCGTGCTCGTGCGCCGCGACACGGGGGAGAAGCGCCCCGTTTCGCTCGATGCCATCGGTGAGGAGGTGGAAGAGCTGCTCGAGGCGATGCAGCAGGACATGCTCGCCACGGCCCGGGAACGACGGGAGCGGCACAGCATCCGCGGGGGCATCACCTACGATCGCTTTCGCGAGGTCATGGAGGGCGAGGGCGCGTTCGTCTACGCCGGCTGGTGCGGGAGCGACGCGTGCGAGGCACGCGTCAAGGAAGAGACGAAGGCGACCATCCGCGTGCTGCCCGACGAGGAGTTCCGATCCGCGGAGGCGCCCACCACGTGCCTCGCGTGCGGCGGCGCGGTCACGGCGGAGGCGCTGTGGGCGAGAGCGTACTGAGCACCGAGCCGACGGGGTTCCACCTGCGGGATGGGACGCTGCGCTGCGAGGGCGTGCCGCTGGAAGATCTCGCCAGGGCGACGGACACGCCGTGCTACGTGTACAGTGCCGGCATGATCCGCGCGCAGTACACTGCGCTGTCCCGGGCGCTGTCCGCGATTCCTCACCGGTTGCACTTCAGCGTCAAGGCGAACTCGAATCTCGGGGTGCTCGCGCTCCTGCGGGAGCTCGGCGCAGGCGTGGACATCGTCTCCGGCGGCGAGCTGTACCGCGCGCTGCGCGCGGGATTCACCGGCGCCGATATGGTGTTCAGTGGCGTGGGCAAGACGGCCGCGGAGATGCGCGACGCGCTCGCCGCGGGCGTGCGGCTCTTCAACGTGGAATCGGAAGGCGAGCTCACGCGCCTCGACGCGGTCGCGGCTGACATGGATCGCGTCGCGCCGGTCGCGTTGCGGGTCAATCCGGACGTCACGGTGGACACACCGCACCCCTACACGCGGACGGGCGAGAAGGGAATGAAATTCGGCATCCCCTGGGATCGCGCGGAAGCGGTCGGGCGATTGGCGCTCTCGCTGCGCCACGTACGACTCGACGGGCTCGACATGCACATCGGCTCGCAGATCGCGGCCGCCGAGCCGTACCTGGAGGGCATGCGCCGCCTCATGGACCTGCTCGAACGACTGCGGGATGCGGGCGCCTCGGGGCTGCGCACGCTCGACATCGGCGGCGGCATGGCGGTGTCGTACGAGGCGGATGCGCCGATGGACATCGCGCGCTTCGCCTCGGCGGTCGTGGATGCGATCGCACCGACTGGCCTCGACCTGATCGTCGAGCCGGGCCGGTACCTGGTTGGCAACGCGGGCGTGCTGCTGACTCGGGTGATCGACCGCAAGCACAGTGGCGGCAAGGAGTTCATCATCACGGATGCCGGGATGAACGACATGTTGCGCCCGTCGCACTACGATGCGTATCACCGGATCGAGCCGGCGACGCCGCGCGCTGGTCCAACCCTGGAGGTGGACGTGGTCGGCCCCGTGTGCGAGTCGGGGGACTTCCTCGCACTCGACCGACCGATGCCCGACGTCGAGCCGGGCGACCTGCTCGTGCTGTTCTCGGCCGGCGCGTACGGCTTCGTGATGTCATCCAACTACAACACGCGGCGAAGGGCGGCCGAGGTGCTCGTGGATGGCGAGCGGTGGGCGATCGTGCGCGAGCGCGAGACGTACGAGGACCTGGTGCGGCACGAGATGCTTCCCCTCGCATGGAGAGTCGCATGCGCATCGGATTGATGGCGGACACGCACGACCATCTCACCGCCACCGCCGCGCTCCTGCGTCGCATGACGGCCGCGGACGTGGGCATGGTGCTGCACGCCGGTGACTTCTGCGCGCCGTTCTCGCTGCGGCCGTTCGACGAGGCCAAGATCGCCCTGGCCGGGGTGTTCGGCCGCAACGATGGGGACCGCGAAGGGCTGCTCGCCGCGGCCGCCGCGAACGTCGGCATGGAGATCTACGAGTCGCCGCACAGTCTCGAGATCGGCGGCAAGAAGATCCTCCTGGTGCACGACATCGGCGAGGTGCACCAGCGCTCCCTGGCCGCGCACCACTACGTGATTCACGGGTGCGTGCACCAGGTGGAGATGAAGGAGCGCGACGGATCGCTGCTGATCAATCCGGGGGAAGCCTGCGGCTGGGTCTACGGCTCACCGACCGCCGCCATCCTCGATCTCGACACGCGGGC
>CAYLPM010000652.1:0-1668 GCA_964385525.1 uncultured Gemmatimonadaceae bacterium | reverse complement strand
CATCAATCCCGGCTCGTGGCGGCAAGGATCCAGTTCGGTGTGCATTCCTCTGCGCCCCTCCGCCCCTCTGCGCCCTCTGCGGTTCTGGCGTTTCCATGCCTCGAATTCCAAGCCTGCTCATGCGACACGCTCCACGATCGTCGCGATCCCCTGACCCACCCCGATGCACATCGTCGCCAGCCCGTACCGCACCTCCCGGCGACGCATCTCGTGCACGAGCGTGGTGACGATCCGCGCCCCCGACGCACCGAGCGGGTGCCCCAGAGCGATCGCCCCACCGTTCACGTTCACGCGCGCCGGATCGAGCTCGAGCTCGCGCATGCACGCCAGCGCCTGCGCCGCGAACGCCTCGTTCAGCTCGATGAGGTCGATGTCCTCGATCCGGAGCCCGGCGCGCGCCAGCGCCTTCCGGACCGCTGGCACCGGCCCGATTCCCATGACCTCCGGGCTCACGCCCGCGACCGCACTCGCGACCACACGGGCCATCGGCGATGCACCCAGTTCCGCGAGTGCCCGCTCACTCAGCACGAGCGTCGCGCTCGCGCCGTCGTTGATCCCGCTCGAGGAGCCCGCGGTGACCGTTCCACCCTCCCGACGAAACGCCGGCCGCATCCCGGCGAGACGCTCGGCCGTCGTCCCGGGGCGCGGGTGCTCGTCCGTGGACACGATGTGCGACTGGCCGCGCTCCGTCACCGTGACCGGCTCGATCTCATCGGCGAAGCGCCCGGAAGCGATCGCCTCGGCCACGCGGCGCTGACTCTCGAGCGCGAACGCGTCCTGGTCGTCGCGCGAGATCTTCCACTGCGCTGCCACCTCCTCCGCCGTCTCGCCGAGCGGAATCGTCCACTCGCCACGCATGCACGGATTCACGAAGCGCCATCCGAGCGTCGAGTCGGCCGTCTCGGGAGCGGAGCGGGGAAACGCCTCCTCCGGCTTGGCGATCACCCAGGGCGCGCGCGACATGCTCTCGACGCCGCCGGCGACGAACCGGTCGCCCTCTCCCGCGCGGATCGCCTGAGCCGCGCTCGCGATTGCCTGAAGCCCCGATCCACAGAGGCGATTGACCGTCTGCCCCGGCACTTCCACGGGAAATCCCGCCAGCAGCGCCGCCATGCGCGCGACGTTGCGGTTGTCCTCGCCCGCCTGATTGGCGCACCCGAGGATCACGTCGTCGATCCGAGCCGCATCGATTCCGGAGCGTCGCACCAGCGCTCCGAGGACGCACGCCGCCATGTCGTCCGGCCGAACCCGCGCCAGCGCGCCCCCGTGCCGTCCGACCGGCGTCCGCACCGCGTCTACGATGAATGCGCCGGTCACGGCCTCGTCCCGCGCTCGAAGCGTGGATGGCGCCGGAGGCCCGCTTCCTTCTCCTCACCCAGCACTCGGTACGCAGCACGCGTCACGACAGATCCACCCACACCGATTTCACCTGCGTATACCCCTCCAGCGCATGCATCCCGAGATCCCGTCCGAACCCCGACTGCTTGAACCCGCCGAACGGCGACGCCGCGTCGTACATGTTGAACGTGTTGATCCAGACCGTCCCGGCTTGCACCGCCTTCGCCGTGCGCAGGGCCTTCTTGATGTCCCGCGTCCAGATCCCGGCCGCGAGCCCGTAGATCGTCGAGTTCGCGATCTGCACCGCGCCATCCTCGCCGTTCTCGAACG
>CAYLPM010000651.1:0-1932 GCA_964385525.1 uncultured Gemmatimonadaceae bacterium | reverse complement strand
ATGGAAGCCGCCATCGAGCCCCAGGGGCCAGCATTCTCCCCGCGTCCGACGTACCTTTCGAGGTGCTCGACTCCAACCTCAGCCGACCCCCGCACTCGTGAATGCGGCTTCCGTCCGTCGTGGACTGACGGCTGCGTGGTTGTTCGGCCTCCTGCTGGGAGGCTGCGCCACGGCCGCGCGCGTGCCTTCGGCAGGGCCTGCCGCCCCGCCTCCGGCGGACGCGGTACCTGCCGCGCAGGAGACCGAGCACCATCACCACGTCGAGCAGCGCGGCCCGATCGAGATCCCCGCGGGTGCGCTATTCACCGAGACGGACGTGCGCTTCATGCAGGGGATGATCGCGCACCACGCGCAGGCCATCCACATGTCGCGCATGGCCGAGGCACGGGAGGCGAGCCCGCGGTTGGTGCGCTTCGCGCAGAAGATCGACCTGTCGCAGGCGGGCGAGATCGCGCTGATGCAGGACTGGCTGCGCGCGCACGGACAGTTCGCCCCCGACACGTCGTCCTGGCGCACGATGACGATGCACGGCATGCTCACTGCCGAGGAGCTCGCGCGCCTCGAGGCCACGCGAGGCGAATCGTTCGACCGGCTGTTCCTCGAATACATGATCCGTCACCACGAGGGCGCGCTGATGATGGTGGCGGACCTGCTCGCCAATCCGCGCGCCGCGCAGGATGTCGACGTATCCGTACTCGCGAACGACATCGAGACGACGCAGACGGCCGAGATCGGCCTGATGCGTCAGATGCTCGCCGAGCCGTGAACCTTCTTTTCCAGGAGTCGCAGACGATGATATTCGCCCGCTGGACGCGCGTCGCTGGGCCGACGCTGGCATTCATCCGCTCGCTCGGGCCGGCCCTCGCACGGTCGCTTGCGCCGGTCCTCGCGCTTGCGCCGGTCCGCGCGCTCGCGCCGGCGCTCGGCGCGCAGACGTACCCGACCGGCAACGACCCGCGCAACGGGCTAACGCCAGGCCTGCACGACGCAGGCGTGACCGCGCAGGGGATGCGGCTCGTCTCGTCGGCGCCGAAGCCGGCGCCGTTCGATTCGGTCAGCGGCCTGACGTTCGTGAACTCCGACCTCGCGTTCCGCGGAAACCTCGTCTATCAGGGCAACTTCTCCGGGTTCTCGATCTGGGACGTGAGCGACCCGACGAAGCCCGTGCAGCTCTCGGTGGTGGAGTGCGTCACCTCGCAGGGCGATCCGTCGATCGTCGGCAATCTGCTCTTCGTCTCGGCCGAGGGACGCGGGAACCGGAAGGACTGCGCGAAGGGCGGCGTGGAGGATCCGGCCGATCACATGACGGGCGTGCGTATCTACGACGTGTCCGACCCGCGTGCGCCGCGGCTCGTGAAGAACGTCGAGACGTGCAAGGGCTCGCACACGCACACCGTCATCCCGCACCCGAGTGATGCCGGCGTCGTCTACATCTACGTCTCGGGGAGCCAGAATGCGCGCCCGGAGACGGAGCTCGCCGGCTGCAGGAACGCCGGCGACCCCGCGGACGAGACGAACTCGCTGTACCGGCTCGACGTGATCAGGGTGCCGCTGGCGAGCCCGCAGGACGCGGAGGTCGTGACCGGCGCGCGCATCTTCACCGGGCTGAGTCCCGCGCCGGCACGCGGCGGCCGCGCGCGCGGTGCGCGAGGAGTCCCGGGGGCGGACAGCGCGATGATGGCGCAGATGGCGGCCGCCGGGCCCCGCAACTGCCACGACGTGACCGCCTATCCGGCGATGGGCCTGCTCGCCGGGGCGTGCGGCAGCTACGGATTGCTGGTGGACATCTCCAACCCCGAGCGGCCGGTCCGCCTCGACGCCGCGGCCGACACGAACTTCTCGCTCTGGCACACGGCGGTGTTCAGCAACGACGGCTCCAAGGTCGTCTTCACCGATGAGTGGGGCGGCGGCACGTCGCCCAACTGTCAGGCG
>CAYLPM010000650.1:0-4994 GCA_964385525.1 uncultured Gemmatimonadaceae bacterium | reverse complement strand
CCTCACCCACCGACCTCGAGTCGCTCTCCCGCGACGAGCTGAAGACGCTCGCGACGGAGATGCGCGAGCGGCTCATCGATGTCTGCTCCCGTACCGGCGGGCACATCGGCGCCGGACTCGGGGTCGTCGAGCTCGCGATCGCTGTGCACACGGCGTTCGACGCGCCGCGGGACCAGATCACGTGGGACGTCGGCCATCAGGGCTATCCGCACAAGCTCCTGACCGGACGCGACGAGGCACTGGAGACCCTGCGGACGGAGGGTGGACTGTCGGGCTTCCTCCGCCGCGCGGAGAGCGCGTACGACGCGTTCGGTGCGGGACACGCCGGCACCGCCATCTCCGCCGCCTACGGCATGGCCGTCGCGCGTGATCTTCGCGGCGAGAACTTCAAGGTCGTCGCGATCCTCGGCGATGGCGCGCTCACCTGCGGGCTCGCCTACGAGGCGCTGAACAACGCCGGCGCGACGGACCGCGACTTCATCGTGATCCTCAACGACAACGAGATGTCGATCGCGCCGAACGTCGGCGCGATGTCCAAGTACCTCAACTCGATGCAGACGAACCCCCTGTACAATCGCGTGCGCTCCGCCATCGGCAGCGCCGTCGATGCAGCGCCGGGTCCGCTGCACGCGATGTCGACGTGGGTGCGGAAGTGGGAGGAGAGCATGAAGTCCTTCCTCACACCCGGCGTCCTGTTCGAGGAGCTCGGCTTCCGCTACTTCGGTCCGATCGACGGGCACGATCTCGATTCGCTGGTCGACACCCTCACCGCCGTGCGCGACCTGAAGGGGCCGCGGCTGGTGCACGTGCTGACGCAGAAGGGCAAGGGATTCCCGGCCGGCGAGCACGTGCAGAAGTGGCATGCGCTCCCCGCCGGCCACGATCCCGCGACCGGCAAGCAGCGCACGCCGTCGAACGCCAATCCGGCATACACCGCCGCGTTCGGCAAGGGACTGACCGAGCTCGGCGAGGAGTATCCGCACGTCGTCGCGATCACCGCGGCGATGGACACCGGCACTGGCACGAACATCTTCGCGAAGGCGCACCCCGAGCGGTTCTTCGATGTCGGCATCGCCGAGGGGCACGCGGTCACCTTCGCCGCCGGGCTGGCGACGCAGGGCATCACCCCCGTGTGCGCGATCTACTCCACGTTCCTCCAGCGCGCGTACGACAACATCATCCACGACGTCGGAATTCAGCATCTGCCGGTCGTCTTCTCGATGGACCGGGCGGGGTTGGTCGGCGATGATGGGCCGACCCACATGGGGCTGTACGACATCGCGTACATGCTGGCCGTGCCGGGCATGACCGTCACCGCGCCCAAGGACGGCACCGAGATGCTCGGCCTGCTCCGCGCCGGCATCGAGCACGACGGGCCGTTCTGCCTGCGCTATCCGCGCGATGCGTCGCCCGACATTCCGGCACCCGCGCGCGAGATTCCGGCGGTCCCGTACGGCACCTGGGAAGTACTGCGCCGCGGCTCGGATGTCGCGATCCTCGCCGTCGGCACGATGGCCCTCCCGTCGCTGAAGGCGGCCGAGTCGCTGGCCCGCGAAGGGCTGAACGTGACGGTCGTCAACTGCCGCTACCTGAAGCCGTACGACGAGCTCACCCTCGCCGCCGTCGTGCACGACCACAAGCACATCCTGGTGGTCGAGGAAGGCACGATCGTCAACGGCTTCGGCGCCTTCATGTCCGCCACGGTCACGCGCATGGATCCGACGGCCAGAGTCTTCACGCACGGCGTGCCGGATCGCTACATCGAGCACGCGCCGCGCGCGCGGCAGCTCGCGCAGGTCGGCCTCGACGCCGCCGGGATCGCGGACCGCGTGCGCGCGCTTCGCGAGACCGAAGCGATGGCCGGGTAGATGCGGATCGGCGTGGTCGCGAACCGCGGGTATGACGGGCTGCCCGAGGTCCTCCGCACGCTGCTCGATCGGGCGCCCGCGCTTGGCGTCGAGCTGTGCTTCGAGCAGGAGATTCACGATCTCGCCGAGGGCGCGACCTGCCTCGAGACGCCGGACGGCCTCGACGCGTTGATCACGCTCGGCGGCGACGGAACGCTGCTCCGCGGCGCGCGCCTGCTCGACGGCCGCCAGATCCCGGTGCTCGGCATCAATTTCGGCCGGCTCGGGTTCCTCACGACCTCCGGCGCCGACGATCTCACCGCGGCTCTGGAGCTGCTGGCGTCGGGCGAGTTCCGCGCGGAGCCGCGCATGCGGATCGAAGGCCGAGTCTACGACCTCAAGGGGGAAGAGCGCAAGCGGTGGAGCGCGGTCAACGACGTCGTCCTTCACAAGGGCGGGTTCGCGCGCGTGGTGCAGGTGCGCGTCGCCGTGAACGGCGAGATCATCGCGGCGTACGCAGCCGACGGCATCGTGATCGCGACGCCGACGGGCTCCACCGGCTACAGCCTCTCGGCCGGCGGTCCGGTCGTGGTGCCCACCGTCGAGTCGCTCGTCCTGACGCCGATCTCCGCCCATGCGCTCGCCGTGCGCCCGCTCGTGCTGCCCCCGACGGCCGAGATCGCCCTGCAGGCGGAAGATGGTCCCGAGGAGCTTCTGGTGACGGTCGACGGGCAGGTCGGAACGACGTTCAGCGCGGGGGAGACGCTCGCGGTGCGACGCGACGAGCATCCCGTCCTGCTCGTCCGGTTCCCGGGCATGACCTTCTTCACGCGCTTGCGGCGCAAGCTCGGCTGGGGCGGGCTGGCGGAGCGCGACGGACACTATCGCTCCTGAGGCATGTGACCGGGGCTGACCGATGCTGACCGAGCTGCGCATCCGGAACTTCGCGATCATCGAGGCGCTCGCGCTGCCGCTCGCGCCGGGATTCAACGTGCTGTCGGGCGAGACCGGGGCGGGGAAGTCCATCATCGTGGGTGCGCTCGGGCTCCTGCTCGGCGAGCGCGGCAGCGCGGACCTGATCCGCACCGGTGCCGATCGAGCCAGCGTCGAGGGCGTGTTCGACGTCGCGGACCGTCCGGAGGCGTGCGCGCTGCTCGATGAACGCGGGATCGAGGTGGACGAGCATGTCGTCGTCCTCAAGCGCGAGATCGTGGCGTCCGGTCGCGCGCGGGCGTGGATCAACGGCACGACCGTGACGGCGGGCATTCTCGCCGAGGCCGGCCGTCTGCTGGTCAACCTTCATGGCCAGCACGAGGCGCAGACGCTGCTGGATTCCGATTCGCAGCGGCGCATCCTCGATGCGTTCGGCGGCGCGGCGGAGGTCGCGGCACGCGTCCGCGACGAGCACGAGGCGCTCGCGTCGGTGCGGCGCGAGATCGCCGACCTCGCGCGCCGCCGCACGGACGCCGAGCGCCGCGCTGACTATCTGCGTCACGTCGTGCGCGAGATCGAGGAGGCCCGGCTCGTCGAGGGGGAGGACGACCGGCTGGAAGACGAGGCGCGACGCCTCGAGCACGCGGAGGAACTGCGCGCGCTCGCCAGCGGGATCGCCGGCGCTCTCGAGGGCGACGAGGAGACCGTGCTCGCCCGGCTGGGCGGCGTGCAGCGCTCGCTGGCGTCGATCGTCCGCATCGACGGCTCGTTGGGCCGGCTCCAGGAGCTCTTCGACGCCGGTTTCTACGCACTCGAGGAGATGGCGCGCGAGCTCGTCGAGTACGAGCGCTCGGTAGACCTCGATCCGGCGCGGCTCGACGAAGTGCGGCGGCGGCGCGACGTCGTCTTCCGCCTCACCAAGAAGTACGGCGCCACGCTGGCCGAGGTGATCGAGACCGGTCGCCGCTCGCGCGCCGAGCTGGATCTCGTGGACTCGGCGGCGCTCGACATTCGACAGCTCGAGGTGCGCGAGCGCGAGGCACGCGGGCGGCTGGAGCGCTCGGCGCGCGAGCTCTCGGAGCTCAGGGCCGCGGCAGCCGAGCGGCTCGCGCGGGCGGTGGATGAGGTGCTCCCCGATCTCGGGATGACCGACGGCCGCTTCTCCGTCGCGCTCGTCCCGTCCAGCGAGATCTCGGCGACCGGCGCGGAGGACGTGGAATTTCGCGTGGCGCTGAACGTCGGCCACGATGCGCGGCCGCTGGCACGCGTCGCGTCTGGCGGCGAGCTGTCACGCGTCATGCTCGCGCTCAAGACGATTCTCGCGCGCCTCGATCGCGTACCGACGCTCGTGTTCGACGAAGTCGACGCGGGGATCGGCGGCCGCGTCGGCCTTCAGGTGGGCGAGACGATGCGCCGCGTCGCGGCGCACCATCAGGTGTTCGCGATCACGCACCTCCCCCAGATCGCCGCGCGCGCCCACCACCACATTCTCGTTGCCAAGGGCGCGCGCGGCGGCGTCACGACGGCCGACGTCACGGTGCTCGATGGCGCCGAGCGCGTGACCGAGATCGCGCGGATGCTCGGCGGCGATCCGGAGAGCGAGCTGAGTCGCGCCCACGCCGGCGAGCTGCTGAAGAGCGCGGGCGGGCCGGAGCCGGTGAATCGAATGCCGCGAAGGAGCCGACGGCGATGACGGGTGTCCGGTTTTCCGGTGGCGGGAACTGCCGGGGGCGCGCCGCCGCTACGCGGCGCCGCGGACGCCGGCTGACGCCGGCGTACACGGATTGAAGGGAGTGAGGGGGCCGGGAGTCACGCGGAAGAATCCCGGCCGTCGCGGGAGCCGACGGTAGCGCCCGATCCACAGCGCCCGATCCACCCACAAGGACGCGTCCGGCGTGCTGATATTTGGAAACTGCCTCGGGACTCCATGGCGTCCCGAGGCAGTTCCCAGAACAATTCACGGTGTCCTGCCGATCCGTGTTGCCCGTCCAGCACACCGATCAGTGCCCGCCTTCCGTGCAAATCCGTGCACGCCCGCGTCAGCGGGCGTCCGCGCCACCGCGCAGCGGCGGCGCGCCGGGCAGTTCACCGGACCTCGACCCCCATCACGGCCCGCCGAAGAGACGGGCATACACGCGAACCTGGATCTGATCCGAGAACAGTTTCGGCGTGTTGCCCCCGAAGCCGCGCGTGGTCTGGAAGTGGAAGTACGTC